>NZ_JBMDIW010000016.1:0-132855 GCF_057808875.1 Caulobacter sp. FG7 | reverse complement strand
GGCCCTTTGTTCTTCGGGATCACAATTCTCCCCCCCTGGGGGAGGTGGCCCAGAGGGCCGGAGGGGGCCCGCGCAGGCGCTAAAGACCCCCTCAGTCGCTCCGCGACAGCTCCCCCAGAGGGGGAGCACCTGACGGCCTTAAGCCACGCAGGCCTCGAAGCCCTTCTTCAGTTCGGCCTCGTCGAGGTCGCGGCCGATGAAGACCATGCGGCTGTAGCGGTTGTCCTTGTCGGTCCAGGGGCGCTGGAAGTCGCCCTCCAGGATCATGTGCACGGCCTGGAACACCAGGCGGCGCTCCTCGCCCTGCACGTCGATGATGCCCTTGGCGCGCAGAATGTCGACGCCCTTGGCCGCCAGCAGCTCGTTGAGCCAGACGGTGATCTTCTGGCCGTCCACCGGCTTGTCGAGGGTCAGGGAGATCCCCTTCACCCCGTCGTCGTGGATGTCGCTCTTGTGGTCGTGCCCATGGGCGTGATCGTGGTGATGATGGTCGTGACCGCAGTGCTCGTCGTGCACGTGGTCATGGTCGTGGTGATGGTGGCCGTGCCCATGCCCGTGATCGTGGCCGCAGTGCTCGTCATGGACGTGGCCCGGCTCGCCGTGCGCGGGATTGAGGAAGTCCGGCTCCAGCTCGGTGATCCGTTCCAGGTCGAAGCTGTGCTTGCCGATGATGGCGGTCAGCGGAACGTTCGAGCGCTCGGCGCGGTGGATCGGGGCCAGCGGGTTGATCTTGCGGATCCGGGCCTCGACGTGGCGCAGGTCGCCCTCGTCCACGAGGTCGGTCTTGTTGAGCACGATCTGGTCGGCGAAGGCGATCTGCTCGACGGCTTCCTTGCTGTCCGACAGGCGCAGCATGATGTGCTTGGCGTCGACCAGGGCCGTGACCGAGTCCAGATAGGTGCGAGCCTTGACGTCCTCGTCGACGAAGAAGGTCTGGGCCACCGGGCCCGGATCGGCCAGGCCCGTGGTCTCGACGACGATGGCGTCGAAGCCGCCCTTGCGCTTCATCAGGCCCGACAGCACCCGGATCAGGTCGCCGCGCACCGTGCAGCAGACGCAGCCGTTGTTCATCTCGAACACTTCTTCATCGGCCCCGACCACCAGGTCGTTGTCGATGCCGACCTCGCCGAACTCGTTGACGATCACGGCGTAGCGCTTGCCGTGCTCCTCGGTGAGGATGCGGTTGAGCAGCGTGGTCTTGCCGGCGCCGAGATAGCCGGTCAGCACGGTGACGGGGATCTTGCCGGAGGCGGGGGTCGTCTGGGTCATGGCGGGTATTTAGGGCGGCTGGGGCGGAAGCGAAAGCCTCAGTGCGTGGCCCTCGTCCTTCGACAGGCTCAGGATGAGGACCAAGGCACGGCCCAGCACTCGAAAACCTCACCCTGAGCTTGTCGAAGGGCGGGGTTTTCGCCCCCTCACGTCTTCAGGAACGCCACCGCCAGGCCGACCAGCACCAGGGCCGCGCCGAGGATCGTCTCCTCGTAGCGCTCCAGCCAGTCGAGGTTCAGGCGGCGCACGCCCGCCAGGGAAAGGCCGGTGAACAGCAGCATGCCCGCCGCGGTGGCCGCCAGCAGCACGACGCTGAGCAGCAGGAACGCGCCCCAGCCGTGCTTCATGCCGGCCAGGTAGTAGGGCAGGAAGGCCTCGCACGGCGACAGGGTCAGAAGCACCACCAGGGCGGTGATCGCCGCGCGGTCGGAGGCGTAGGTCCGCCGGCCGGCCTCGGGCAGGGCGTGGCTGTGGCGCCCGCGCGCTATATAGAAGAGGCCGACGGCCACCATCAGCCCGCCGACGATCCAATGGAACAGGTGGCCGAGCTTCGGTTCCAGCGCCAGGCCCGCGATCACCAGGACAAGGCCCAGCAGGATGGTCAGGGCCACGTGGCCAAGGCCCGCCAGCAGGGTTACGCCAAGCGTGCGCCCCGCCGACCATTTCTGCGCGCGGCCGACCAGCACGAACGGCAGCCAATGGGTTGGCAGGGCCGCGTGCAGGAAGGCCACCATGAAGCCGGTGGCCGCGATCGAGGCGAAGAAGGCGGACGTCACGCCCGCGCTATAGCCTGTTACAAAATAACGAGCCAGAGGAGTCATGCGTGCGGCGCGACACAGGCTTCACCTTGAATCCAGTCAAGGGCTTTAGAGGCTCCCTTGGCCGTTGACTCACAGGCTTTCGGCGCTATAAGTGCGCCCCTCTCGCCCGCCGGGTTTCCTAGCGGGCGTTCCGTATTTTGCGAACAGCACGTTATTTAAGGCGCTAACCTATGTACGCGGTCATCAAAACCGGCGGCAAGCAGTACCGGGTCCAAGCCGGCGACCTGCTGGTCGTCGAGAAGCTCGACGGTCAACCTGGCGCGGAAGTCGCGTTTGGCGAAGTTCTGCTGCTGGGCGAAGGCGAGGCCGTGACGGTCGGCGCCCCCACCGTTGACGGCGCCGTCGTCAACGCCACCCTGATCGAAACCCGCAAGGGCGAGAAGGTGAAGATCTTCAAGAAGATCCGCCGTCAGGGCTACCGCCGCACCCGCGGTCACCGCCAGACCGAAACGGTCCTGCGCGTGACGTCGGTCGCCGGCGCCGGCAAGGAAGCCAAGTGGGACGGCACGATCGACCTGACCCCGAAGGTCATCCTCGACGCCCGCGCCCGCGGTCTCGGCGACGCCGCCGTCCCGGCCACCATCCCGGAAGCTCCGGCCGCCAAGGCTGAAGCCGCCCCCGCTCCGAAGAAGAAGGCCGCGCCGAAGAAGGCCGCCGCCCCCGCTCCGGAAGCTGAAGCTTAAGATCCGCCAGGATCTTTTTGGATTGATCTGACCCAGGTCCGCGCGTCGGAAACCGGGTCAAAGATTAGGAGAGCATCATGGCTCACAAGAAATCTGGCGGCTCGTCGAGCAACGGTCGCGACTCGGAATCGAAGCGCCTTGGCGTAAAGAAGTTCGGCGGCGAGAAGGTTCTCGCCGGCAACATCCTCGTGCGTCAGCGCGGCACCAAGTTCTACCCGGGCGCCAACGTCGGCATCGGTAAGGATCACACCCTGTTCGCCCTCGTCGAAGGCGCCGTGGGTTTCGTGACCAAGAAGCAGAACCGTACCTACGTGACCGTGGCCCCGGTGGCCCAGGCCGCCGAATAGTACGATCTGAAGTCTCTCTTCGGATCGTGCTTCCTAAACGAAGACGATCCGGACGCGACGAATACGAAGCGGGGAGTCCGGACGCCGGACTCCCCGCTTTTGTTTGTCCATGCTCCAGAAAAAGCCTCATCCAGGCAATTGGAGCGTCACGGTCCCGCACTATCTGAGGCGCGTCGCAGTATCGGCGCCTCGCGTGAAGAAGGGCCGGGAAAGGGAGACGCGCCATGTGCGTGATCGAAAGAAGTCCCGTCATCGAGACGCGGCGGCTCGCCCTGCGGGCGCCGGACATGTCCGACGCGCCCCGCATCGCCAGCCTGGGCGCCGACTACGCCATCCCCAAGATGACCACCCGCATGCCCTGGCCCTACGGCCAGGCCGACGCCGAAGAGTTCGTGGGCCGCGTCCAGGCCCAGGACTGGAGCCGCAACGCCACCTTCGTCATCGACCTGGAAGACGCCGGCGTCGTCGGGGTGCTGGGCTTTTTCCCCAACGAGGACGGCCGGCTCGAGGTCGGCTACTGGATCGGCCGGCCGTTCTGGGGCCGCGGCCTGGCGACCGAGGCCCTGCAGGGGGCGCTGTCCTGGGCCGCCCACGACTGGCGGCGCAAGCTGGTCGTCGCCGGCCACTTCGCCGACAACCCCGCCTCGGGCCAAGTGCTGGTCAAGGCCGGCTTCCTCTACACCGGCGTCGTCACGGAAAAGGACTCCGTGTCGCGCGGGGCCAGCGTGGCCACGCGGATGATGGTCTGGCTGGCTTGAGGGGTCGTGCGTGGTCCCCGCCCTTCGACAAGCTCAGGGTGAGGACCAATGCAAAGGCCACAGTAGAAAAACCTCATCCTGAGCCTGTCGAAGGACGAGGTTTTTCGCCGCACGCGCAATGCATCATGTAAGATGTAGCCCCATAATATGGGAGGCATCATGCATCGTCGCGTTCTGGCCGGTCTGGCGCTTGTTCTGACCCTCACGGCGCCCGCCGCCGCGCTCGCGCAGGCGAAAAAGCCGCTCTATCGCGACCCGGTGTTCGACGGCGCGGCCGATGTGGCCATCGCCTGGGACAAGTCGGACAAGCTGTGGCGGATGTTCTACACAAACCGCCGCGCCACCCTGAAACTGGAAGACCCCAAGGATGTCGCCTGGCTGCACGCCACCGCCATCGGCGTGGCCACCTCCAAGGACGGCCTCTCGTGGACGTACGCCGGCACGGCCGACATCCCCGCCGCCTGCACCGGTGAAACCCTGTGGGCGCCCGAGATCTTCACCGAAAACGGCGTCCACCACATGTTCCTGACCGTGGTGCCGGGGATCTTCCATCGCTGGAACCTGCCGGAAGCCGGGGCGAAGATCGTCCACCTGACCTCGACGGACCTCAAGGCCTGGACCTGCGCCGACACCCTCGACCTTGGTTCGGACCGGGTGATCGACGCGGGCGTCATCAAGGCCCCGCAGGGCGGCTACCGCATGTGGTTCAAGGACGAGCGCAAGGACAGCCGCATCTTCTTCGCCGACAGCCCCGATCTGAAGAGCTGGACCCGCCAACCCGACTTCGTCGCCGACTTCGCCGGCGAGGGGCCCAAGGTGTTCTTCTTCCAAGGCGCCTGGTGGATGATCGCCGACGCCTGGAAGGGCCTGGCGGTGCTGCGCTCGAAGGACGCCGTGACCTGGGAGCGCCAGCCGGGCTTCATCCTCGACAAGCCGGGCAGCCAACCCACCGATCGCGACCTTGGCCACCACCCCGACGTGGTCGTCAACGACGGCCGGGCGCTGCTCTACTACTTCGTGGGCCAGGGCAAGGAAGAGGAAGCCAAGACCGATCCGGTCTGGAACCAGCGCACGGTGATCCAGCTGGGCGAGCTGAAGGTCGGCAAGGACGGCTGGCTGACGATCGACCGCGAGGCCGTGGTGAAGAAGGGCCTGAAAGCGCAGCGCTGAAAATCCTCCCCCTAAAGGGGGAGGTGGCCCGGAGGGCCGGAGGTGGAAGTCCCTGATGGATCTATCCAGTCGCCGGCGGGAGCAACTACTGCCCCCTCCGTCGGCTTCGCCGACACCTCCCCCTTCAGGGGGAGGATCTTTCTAAGCCGCCCGGTGGGTGTGGATCACCTTCTGCGGGCCTTCGCGGAACCGCTTCTCGGCGGTGACGATGCGCTCGCACAGGGCGTCGAGGTCCGACAGCAGCGAATAGGTGGCGTAGATGGGGATCTCCATCATCGCCACCTGCGCGCGCGGCATGAATTCGCAGTATTTCTTCCACGAGATGTGGTTGTCGCGAGCGGTCAGGGCGCGCTGGCCCAGCGGGTTCCACAGGTTCAGGTCGACCAGCTCGTCACGGCATTCCTTCATCACCGGCAGGGCGATGTAGAGGAACAGGAAGGTCGGCGTGGCCGCGCGGCTGAACTGGGGCTGCACCTGCATGTGCCAGATGCGGAAGGCCTCGAAGAAGTTGGCCTTGCGGGCCGGATCCGGCGGCAGCCAGCTGGCCTCGGTATTGATGACCTCGGCGGCGCTGGCCGCGCGCTTGACCAGCTCGTCGGCGCTGCGGCCGCCGGCCATCGTCTTGGACAGGGCCCCGACCGGGATGTTCAGCTTGCGGGCCACGTCAGTGAAGCTGACCTGCTGGCCGGCCATCGGCGTGAACTGGCCGAAATTGGGAGCGTTGGGAGCCTTGGCGCGGCGGATGGCGGCGGCCTCGTGCTCGATCTTCTGGGCCTCGCGCTTCTTCTCGGCCTGGAGGCGATCGAAATCGGCCTCGTGGGCGGCCTGCTCGTCGGGCGTCATCCAGCGGGCGCGGCCGGGGCCGTAGGTGCGCTCGAGCCGGTTGATCAGCACCAGGACATGGTTTTCGGACGGACGCGTGCCGATGTCGCCGAGGAAGGCGCGGAAATCGCGCCACGTCCCGGTCACGCCGGTGCCGCGGCTCATCAGGATGTTGCGGTGGATCGACGCCTCGCCCGCATACTTGCGGCATAGCGTCTGCAGCGTCAGGTCCTTGAGGTCCTGATCGAGTTCATCCCTGACGTTCGCTTCCGTCGACAACGGACGCCTCCCCCCTCCACGAGAAATAGAGAATTTTCGCCCCGAGACCGTTTGTCGCACTGCGTGTTTAACATTTCGTCACGACGCCGAACAGCGTTCAAGGCAGCGCTTGTTTGTCGCAATATCGACACGGGCGGCGCTTGGTCGCGCGTTCCACAGGTTGCGACAGGTCCATTTTGCTCGACGCGAAACCCGTGTTGGGACAAAAGACGCCCATGAAATTCCTGGATCAATGCAAGATCTTCATCCGCTCCGGAAACGGCGGCGGCGGGTCGGTGTCTTTCCGACGCGAGAAGTATATCGAATACGGCGGCCCCGACGGCGGGGACGGCGGTCGCGGCGGCGACATCTGGATCGAGGCCGTCGAAGGCCTCAACACCCTGATCGACTATCGCTACCAGCAGCACTTCAAGGCCGGCACCGGCGTGCACGGCATGGGCCGCCAGCGCCATGGCGCGGCCGGCGACGACATCGTCCTGAAGGTCCCGGTCGGCACCGAGGTGCTGGAAGAGGACAAGGAGACCCTGATCGTCGACCTCGACGAGCCGGGCATGCGCGTGCTGCTGGCCAAGGGCGGCAACGGCGGCTGGGGCAACCTGCATTTCAAGGGTCCGGTGAACCAGGCCCCGATGTGGGCCAATCCCGGCCAAGAAGGCGAGGAGCGCTGGCTGTGGCTGCGCCTCAAGCTGATCGCCGACGTCGGCCTCGTCGGCCTGCCCAACGCCGGCAAGTCGACCTTCCTGGCGGCAGCCAGCGCCGCCAAGCCGAAGATCGCCGACTATCCCTTCACCACCCTGACCCCGAACCTGGGCGTCGTGGACCTGTCGACCAGTGAGCGTTTCGTGCTGGCCGACATCCCCGGCCTGATCGAGGGCGCGTCGGAAGGCGCAGGCCTGGGCACCCGGTTCCTGGGCCACGTCGAGCGTTCGGCCACTCTGATCCACCTGGTGGACGCCACCCAGGACGACATCGTCGGCGCCTGGACCACCATCCGCGGCGAGCTCGAGGCCTATGGCGACGAGCTGGGCGACAAGTCCGAGATCCTGGCGCTGAACAAGATCGACGCCCTGGACGACGAGACCCGCGCGGCCAAGCAGGCCGAGCTGGAAGCGGTGGCCGGCGTCAAGCCGCTGCTGATCTCCGGCGTGTCGGGCGAAGGGGTCACCGAACTCCTGCGCGCGGCCTATCGCCAGGTGCGCGTACGCCGCGGCGACGCGGTGGCCGAGATCGAGGAGGACGAGGACCACATCGAGGAGACGCCGGGGGGCTGGCAGCCGTGAACCTGGGGGTCGGGGGACCTCTGGGCCAGGCCCGGAGGATCGTGTTCAAGGTCGGCTCGGCCCTGCTGGTCGACGCCGCCACCGGCGCGGCCAACCGGGCGTGGCTGGAGGCGTTCTGCGCCGACGCCGCGGCCCTGCGTGCGGCCGGCAAGCAGGTGGTCGTGGTCTCGTCCGGCGCGGGGGCGCTGGGACGGCGACGCCTGGGCCTGTCGGGCCGCAAGATCACCCTGCCGGAAAAGCAGGCCGCGGCCGCCGCCGGCCAGAGCCTGCTGATGCGGGCCTGGGAAGAGGCGTTCGAGCCGCACGGCGTCGGCGTCGCCCAGATCCTGATGACCCGCGACGACACCGAGACCCGCCGCCGCTGGCTGAACGCCCGCGCCACGGTCGAGACCCTGCTGTCGCTGGGCGTGGTTCCCGTCGTCAACGAGAACGACACGGTGGCCACCGAAGAGATCCGCTACGGCGACAACGATCGCCTGGCCGCCCGCGTGGGCCAGCTGGCGGGCGCCGACCTCCTGGTGCTGCTGTCGGATATCGACGGCCTCTACACCGCAGACCCGCGCCGCGACCCGGGCGCCACCCACATTCCGCGCGTTTCCGAGATCACCCCGGCGATCGCCGCCATGGCCGAGGGCGCCAACGCCGCCGCCGGGGTCGGCACCGGCGGCATGGCCACCAAGATCGCCGCCGCCCGCATCGCCCGGGCCGCCGGCTGCGCCACCCTGATCACCCTTGGTTCGCGCCCGCGTCCGCTGGCCGCCATCGAGGAGGGCGCGCCCGCCACCCTGATCGAGGCCGCCGCCTCGCCCGCCGCCGCCTACAAGGCCTGGATCGCCGGCTCGCTGGCCCCGCAGGGCTGGGTGACGGTCGACGCCGGCGCCGCGGCCGCCCTGAAGACCGGCAAGAGCCTGCTGTCGGCCGGGGTGCGCGCCGTCGAGGGCCCGTTCGAAAAGGGCGACGCCGTCCGCGTCCGCGACGAGACCGGCCGCGAGGTCGCCCGCGGCCTGGTGCGCTACGACAGCGCCGACGCCTTGCGGATCGCCGGCCTGCGCAGCGACGCCATCGAGGCCGAACTCGGCTTCACCGAAGGCCCGATGATCCACGCGGATGATCTGGCGGTGAACAGCTGATCCGTGCCTGAGCCCTCCCCCTTGATGGGGGAGGGTTGGGTGGGGGTGGTTAGGGCATTGGCGGCTGAACCGCCGCATCACCCCCATCCCCAGCCCTTCCCCCATCAAGGGGGAAGGGAGCAGTCCGGCTACTTCAGAAACCCGTCCACCGCCTTGGCGAAGGCTTCCGGCTGGTCGGCCATGATGAAGTGGCGGCTGCCCTCGACCCGCACCAGCTTCACGCCGGGCAGGGCGTCGTACTCGCGCATCCACAGCGCCCCGACCACGGCCGGCGGCAGCGCACCCTCGGCGTCGACGGCGTAGAGGGCGGTGACCGGCGTCTTCATGGCCGCCAGGCCCGGACGAGCGTCCAGCGTCATTACTTCGGAGATCGCCTTGGCCACGGCCTTGCGATCGGAGGCCAGCGACCAGGCGACGATGGCCTCCTGCATGGCCCGGGTCTTCGACAGGCCCTTGGCGGCGGCCGCCTGCTGGGCGGCGAAGGCCTCGGGGCTGGCCGACAGGATCCCGGCGGCCATGCGGTCGGCGAAGGGCCTGGCGCTGGCGCTCGTCGCGGTCGGGCCGAACATGGCGCTGTAGAACGGCAGGCTGTCGACGGTCATCACCCGGCCCACGAGACCGGGATGGCGCTGGGCCAGCAGCAGCCCCGACAGGCCGCCCATCGAGTGGCCGATCACCGCCGGCTGCTTGAGGCCGGCCGAGCGGATGTAGGCCGCCAGGGCCTCGACCGCCGGGTCGACGAATGGACCCTCGCCGCCGGTCCAGGGCTGGCCGGCGAACCCCGACAGCTGCACCAGGTGCACGCGGTGCGCAGCCTTCAGCCGGTCGGCCAGCGGCCGGAACGCCTCGCGCGAGGAGGCCAGGCCGGGAACCAGGATCACGTCCGGCCCCTGTCCAACGACCTCGACCGTCAGGCGGTCGTTCACGGCTGCGGGCTGCGCCCTGGCGACGGAAACGGCGATCCCGAGGCCCAGCAAGGCGGTCAGGACGATGATGCAGGCGCGCACGACCGCGCGGCCGCCGAGGAAGGCGAGCGACATGGGGGGGTCTCCTAGCTTTCAGGGAACGTCTTCAGCGGACGTGCGGGTTTTCGAAAATCTCTTCGATCGGCCGCTCGAAGATGGCGGCGATCCGATAGGCGAGGTCGAGGGAGGGATCGTGCTTCTCGGTCTCCAGGGCGTTGACCGCCTGGCGCGAGACGCCCAGGGCCTGGCCCATCTGCTCCTGGGTCCAGCCGCGCTCGACCCGCAGCAGCTTCAGGCGGTTCTTCATCGCGTGCTCCGGATGAAGGGCGAGACCACGCCGAACACCGCCCAGAACAGCGGATATATCAGCCAGCCCGGCAGATGCGGCGCGTGGGCGTAGCTTTCGCCGAAGCCCCAGACCGAGAACAGGGCCATGGCCACGCCCGAGGCGATGATGAACTGCTTGGCGACCAGGGCGCGGACGAATTCGTCGGACTCGGCCATCAGGGCCAGAGTCGCCCAGATCTGCCCGACCACCGGGGCCGACACCACCAGGGCCAGCGCCCAGGCCGCCACCGGCGTCCTGATGTCGTCGAAGGCCCCGAAGATCGCGCCGGTGTTGACCAGCACGTAGGGGATCATGAACGCCATGGTGCGGATCACGTAGCGCTTGTGCGCCGAGGTCTGGAACTTTCCGATCGCCAGCATGGCTCGCCTCCCGTTGATGTAAGGCAAACCTGACACGGGCAAAATGTCATGTCAACCTGACATTATGTCGGGAGTTCCTGACATCCCATTCAAGCTTTCTCGGACCGTCGCCAGCAATTGGCCATTTCCCCGAGGGAGCAAAAAGCCTAGGTAAGCCTCAATCTGAGCATATCCGGGGACGGACGAGCCATGGACGACGCGGCCGGGGGCCTGCAGGCGACGATGAGAGCGATGGGCCAGGCGGCCCGCGAAGGCGCGCGCGCGCTTCGCCTCGCCACGCCAGCCCAGCGCACCGCCGCCCTCGTCGCCATCGCCGCCGCCATCCGCGCCGAGGCCCCGGCCATCCTGGCCGCCAACGCCCGCGACCTCGAAAAGGCCGGCGCCAACGGCCTGACCCCGCCGATGATCGAGCGGCTGATGCTCAATGAAGCCCGCCTGGAAGGCGTGGCCGCCGGCGTCGAGGCCGTGGCCGCCATTCCCGATCCTCTCGGCGTGGAGACGGCTCGCTGGCAGCGTCCCAACGGCCTGGACATCGCCCGCGTGCGCACGCCGATCGGCGTCATCGCCATGATCTACGAAAGCCGTCCCAACGTGACGGCCGACGCCGCGGCCCTGACCCTGCGCTCGGGCAACGCCGTGATCCTGCGTGGCGGGTCGGAGTGCATCGAGTCCAACCTCGCCATCCACGCCGCCGTGCTGAAGGGCCTGGCCGCCGCCGGCCTGCCGCACGAGGTGGTGCAGATGGTGCGCACCACCGATCGCGCCGCCGTCGGCGCGATCCTGTCGGGCCTGGACCGGTCGATCGACCTGATCATCCCGCGCGGCGGCAAGAGCCTGGTCGCCCGCGTCCAGGCCGAGGCCCGCGCCCCGGTGCTGGGCCACCTGGAAGGCCTCAACCACGTCTTCGTGCACGCCGCCGCCGACCTGAAGAAGGCCGCCGACATCGTGCTGAACGCCAAGATGCGCCGGGTGTCGGTGTGCGGCTCGGCCGAGACCCTGCTGATCGACCGCGCCGCGGCCGGCAAGCTGCTGCCGCCGATCGCCGACGTGCTGATCAAGGCCGGCTGCGAGATCCGCGGCGACGCGGCCGCCCGCGCCATCGAGCCCGAACTCAAGGCCGCAACGATCGAGGACTGGACCACCGAGTACCTGGCCCCGATCATCGCCGTGGCCGTGGTCGACGGCGTCGAGGGCGCGGCCCAGCACATCGCGACCTACGGCTCGGGCCACACCGACGCCATCGTCACCGAGGACGCGGCGACGGCCGAGGCGTTCATCGCCAAGGTCGACAGCGCCATCGTGCTGGTCAACGCCTCCACCCAGTTCGCCGATGGCGGCGAGTTCGGCTTCGGGGCCGAAATCGGCATCGCCACCGACAAGCTTCATGCCCGCGGCCCGGTCGGGGCCGAGCAACTGACGACGTTCAAGTATGTGGTTCGCGGGACCGGCCAGACTCGTCCCTGAGGCCGGCCGCCCCAGCGCCCATCGCCTCGGCTTCCACCTGGAGCCGGGCATGCGCGTCGGGCTGTTCGGCGGCAGCTTCAACCCGGCGCACGAGGGCCACGCCCACGTGGCCGAGACGGCCCTGCATCGCCTGAACCTCGACAAGGTGATCTGGCTGGTCTCGCCGCAGAACCCGCTGAAGTCGTCGCGCGAGACGCGGCCGCTGGCCGAGCGCATGGACGAGGCCCGCCGCTGGGCCCGCGGTTCGTCCATGATCGTCTCCGACGCCGAGACGCGGCTGGGCTCGCAATACACGATCGACACCCTGCGGGTGCTGAAGGCCCGCTTCCCGGGCGTGAAGTTCGTCTGGGTGATGGGCGCCGACAGCCTGGCCACCTTCCATCGCTGGCGCGGCTGGACCCAGATCATGCGCGAGGTCCCCGTGGCCGTGGTCTCGCGCCCCTGGGCGGCGCTCAAGGCCCGCAGCTCGCCCGCCGCCCGCCGCTTCGCCTTCGCCCGCCGCCCGGCCAGCGCCGCGGCGACCATCGCCGACGCCGACGTCCCGGCCTGGGTCTACCTGACCGGCCCGCTGAACTTCGCCTCGTCCACGGCCCTGCGGGCCCGCCAGACCAAGGGCTGAGCCCGCCCGAATCCGCCTGCGACCACGATCCCCCTCACGTTTCGAGTCTTTCCATGCTATGAGGGGCTTTGCGCGAAGCCAATAAGGAGCATTCCGCTGCGTAGCGACCCCGCGCCGACGGCGCACGAGGGACCGGCTGGTGCCGAATCCTCGACTGAAAATCCGACGCTCAGTACGGACCTGAACATCAAGGCGCTGGAGCGCCTGATCCTGGACCGCCTCGACGACGACAAGGCCCAGGACATCGTCCACATCGACCTGACGGACAAGAGCTCCGTGGCCGACAGCCTGATCGTGGCTTCGGGCCGCTCGCATCGTCACGTCGGCGCTCTCGCCGACCACGTGCTGCGCGCGCTGAAGGATCATGGCCTGGGCAAGGCCCGGGTCGAAGGCCTGCCGCACTGCGACTGGGTGCTGATCGACGCCGGCGACGTCGTCGTCCACCTGTTCCGCCCCGAAGTGCGCAGCTTCTACAACATCGAGAAGATCTGGGCCGTCGACGCCCCGCACCGGATGCCGGCGGCTTCGTCGAACTGATCTCTCGCGCCTAGCGACCTTATCCCCTCGGGACGCGCCCCGCGCGGCCCGCCCGAGGGCAAGCTTTACAAGCTCAGGATGAGGTCTATGGACGCTCTTGAAACCCTCACCCCGAGCCTGTCGAAGGGCGAGGGTTTCAACGCACCTTTCCCAAAATGAAGATCACCATCCTCACCGTCGGGAAGCTCGGCCGCATGGTCGAGGCGCAGCTGGCCCTGGACTACGCGTCCCGCGCCACCGCGTCCGGCCGCGCCCTGGCGCTCGGTCCCGTCGAGATCCTCGAGGTCGAGGCCCGCAAGCCCGGCAAGGCCGCCGAGGCCGAGGTGCTGCGCCCGCACCTGGAAGGCGCCTACGTCGTCGCCTGCGACGAGCACGGCAAGGTCCACACCTCGCGCGCCTTCGCCGGACGGCTGGAGCGCCTGCGCGACGACGGCCAGCGCAGGATCGTGTTCCTGATCGGCGGCGCCGACGGGCTGGATCCGTCGATCCTTGGCCAGGCAAACGAACTCCTGGCCTTCGGCCCCCAGACCTGGCCCCACGCCCTGGCCCGCGCCATGCTGGCCGAACAGATCTACCGCGCCGCCACCATCCTGGCGGGCTCGCCCTATCACCGCGATTGAGACGGCGCGAAAGACACGCTCACGCTCCCATGGGGAGAGGGGCTTGTCTGTTGCGCCCTTTGAAACCGCTGCGCCCTCAGGCAGATAGGGATTCGATGCCCCGTCGCCCCGCGATCCTCGCCGTCAGCGCCTGCGCCCTGCTCCTCGCCGGAGCGGGGGCCGTCGTCGCGCAGCAGGTCGGCGACCAGCGCACCCGCGACCTGCAGCAGGCCGCCGACACCCGCCGCGAGATCGAGGACCTGCGGGCCGAGCTTTCCCGGCTGAACCAGCAGCAGGTCTCGGCCGGGGCCGATGTCGACGTCAAGCGCGCCCGGCTGGAGACCCTGCACCGGCGGGAGTCGGCGCTGATCGGCGAGCTCGGCCGCGACCGGGGCCAGCTGGCCCGGCTGCTCAGCGCCCTGCAGCTCTTCCGCCGCAACCCGCCGCCGGCCCTGCTGGTCAATCCCGGCGACGCGCGCGACGCGGTGCGGGCGGCGATCCTGATCCGGGCCATGACGCCCGACCTGCAGGCCCGCGCCGACGCCTACGCCCGCCAGGCCCGCGCCGTCGGGGCCCTGCGCCGCGAGGCGGCCGCCGCCTCCGAGCAGCTGTTCACCGCCGAAAGCGCCATGGCCGACCGCCGCGGCGAGCTGGAGCGGATGATCGTCGAGAAGACCCAGCTGGAACGGGCCTACGCCCAGGACGCCATCACCGCCGACCAGGAGCGCCAGACCCTGGGCGCCCTGACCGACGGGCTGGCGACCGGCGGCGCCACCGGGCCGCTGGCCCTGCGGGTTCCGGCGCCCGGCGAGGTGATCCGCCGCTGGGGCGACGCCCTGCCCGTGGGCGGCAAGGCCGAGGGCCTGTCGATCCGCACAGCCAAGGGCCAGAACGTCGGCAGCCCCGCCGCCGGCGTGGTGGAATACGCCGGCCCTCTGAACGGCTGGGACATGGTGGTGATCGTCCGCGCCCAGGGCGCCTACCATCTGGTCATGGCCGGCATGGCCGACGTTTCGGTGGCGCCCGGACAATCAGTCGCAGCCGGCGCCAGCCTCGGACGCATGACGGACCGTGGACCTTTGGAGCCGGAGCTCTATCTTGAGGTGCGTGAAAACGGCGTTCCGGCCGATCCGGGGCGCTGGCTGAAGCAGGAGTCGCGGTAGACGACTTTTTCAGCAATGATGGGCGTTCATCATGACGCGGCCCGCGTCGGGGATGGACGGGGCCGGAGTATAAGAGGCGGCGTTCGCGCCGCTTGAGTATCGAACGCGGCGTCCGCGCCGCCAGGGAGCCATTCTGGCCTTATGCGCAAGTACCTGCTCATCGGTGTTTCGGCCTTTGTCCTCGGCGCGGGGACCATGGCCTATGTCAGCCCCATCGCCCAAGCGACCATCCCCTCGCAGAAGGCCAAGACCTACAAGCTGCTCGAACTGTTCGGCGACGTGCTCGCCACCGTCGAGGACCAGTACGTCACCGAAGTCGACGACAAGAAGCTGATCGAGGCGGCCCTGGACGGCATGCTGACCAGCCTCGACCCGCACTCGGGCTACCTGTCGCCCGACAGCTTCGAGGACATGCAGGACACCACTCGCGGCGAATACGGCGGCCTCGGCATCGAGGTCACCAGCGAGGAAGGCGTGGTCAAGGTCATCTCGCCGATGGACGGCACGCCCGCCGCCCGGGCCGGCGTCCAGGCCGGCGACTACATCACGGCCGTCAACGGCCAGTCGGTTCTTGGCCTGACGGTCAACGAGGCCGTCAAGCAGATGCGCGGCCCCGCCGGCGAGACGGTGGCCATCACCATCGCCCGCGAGAAGTCCGACCCGATCGAACTGAAGCTGGTGCGCGAGGTCATCAAGCCCAAGGCCGCCATCGCCCGCATGGAAGGCGACTACGGCTATGTGCGCCTGCCCGGCTTCAACGAGAAGTCGACCGACGCCCTGGCCGCGTCCATCAAGGACCTGCAGGCCAAGAACCCGCACATGAAGGGCCTGGTCTTCGACCTGCGCAACAATCCGGGCGGCCTGCTCGACCAGGCGCGCGGCGTCGCCGACCTCTTCCTGGAGGGCGGCGAGGTCGTCAGCCAGCGCGGCCGCAATCCGCGCGACATCCAGCGCCTGAACGCCACCCCCGGCGATATCCTGAACGGCCTGCCGATGGTGGTGCTGATCAACCAGGGCTCGGCCTCGGCCGCCGAAATCGTCGCCGGCGCCCTGCAGGACCGCCACCGCGCCGAACTGGTGGGCATCACCAGCTTCGGCAAGGGCTCGGTGCAGACCGTTATCCCGCTGCGCGGCGGCGCCGACGGCGCGCTGAAGCTGACCACGGCCCGCTACTTCACCCCGTCGGGCCGCTCGATCCAGAAGACCGGCATCGAACCCGACCTGGAAGTGGCCCAGACCAAGGACCAGGCCCAGGACATCGCCAACCGCGTGTGGTTCAGCGAGGCCAGCTTCAAGAACGCGCTCAACGCCGACGAGGGCAAGACCCGCAAGGGCGCCCACATCCCGGCCGAGGCGCCGCCCGCCGGCTTCGACGAGAAGAAGGACGACTTCCAGCTGTCGCGGGCCCTGGCCGTGCTGAAGGCCGGCTCGGTCGAGGCCGTGCCCAAGCTGCCCAAGCCGCAGCCGAAGATCGCCGAGGTCACCGCCAAGGCCGCGGCCGCCGGCGGCAAGCCCCCGGTCGAGAAGAAGTAAGGGCTTTCGAGCTCCGGAAAACGAGCCGCCCGTCGAAAGATGGGCGGCTTTTTCTTTGGGACCTCTCCCGCTGTTTCCAAACCTCTCCCAAAGGGAGAGGGAGGGGCCCATGCGCAGCATGGGAGGGTGAGGGGTTAGGGACCTTTCCGGATAGGGCTGTGACCGAAGGGTGATGGGACCGCAAGCGGTTTACCCCCTCACCCTCCCCCGCCTTCGGCGCGGGCCCCTCCCTCTCCCCATGGGAGAGGTTTTTCTAGGCCATCCCCATCGCAACGGCCGCGATCACCACCACGGCCAGGCCCAAGGCCAGCCCCGCACCGGCCCGCAGCACTGCGGCCAGGCACACGGCGCGGCCTTCGGCGCGCGAAAGATCGGTGAAGCAGGCGAACTCGGTCAGGCTCATGGCGAGGTCTCCTCACGAGAAGCTTGCGCCCGAGGATCGGCCGGCGGGAAGGCCTCGCCACTGCTTTTGCGGCCAACCTCGCCTGGCGGTCATTTCCGCGCCGTGCTTCGCTGAGAAAAGCAGCGATCCGCCATTTCGCCGCAGGTTTGGGCGAACCCTGTTAACCATATCTTGGAAGCTTGCCCGCTAAGCCCATCCCATGGCCGCCGTGTTCTCCCGCAAGCCCGCCTACACCGCCGCCGCGCCCGAGTCCGCCGACGGCGGCGACCTGCGCGCGCGCCTGATGGCGGCCGCGGCCAATCCCTATATCGGCGCCAGCGGCGCGGCCTTCCTGTTCCTGCTCAGCCTGGCCGTGCTGGTGCTGGTCACCGGCGACCCCAAGGCCGGCGCCCCGGTGATCCGCCTGTCGCTGTCGGAGATCGGCGCCACCAAGGGCGCGCCCGACGGCTGGCGCGAGGCCCTGGGCGCCGAAGGCGCCGACGAAGCCCCGCTGCTGCCCGGCCAGATGGACCTGTCGACCCAGCCCTTCGCCCGCCAGGCCTCCACCGAAGAATCCGCCGAAGCCTTCACCGACCTGGCGGCTGCGCCGGTGCAGTCGGGCGGCGCCCTGGTCCAGGCCCCGCTGCCCGGCCTGTCGACTCCCGGCCCCGGCGGCGGCCCGCTGCCGGTGATCGCGCCCGACGGCCGCACCGTCGCCGAAGCCTATGCCCGCCCGTTCACGCCCGACGGCCGCCCGCGCGTGGCCCTGGTGATCGGCGGCCTGGGCCTCAACGCCCAGACCACCCGCGCCGCCATCGAGACCCTGCCGCCCGAGGTCACCCTGTCGTTCGCCCCCTATGCCGAGGGCCTGCAGGGCTGGATCGACCTGGCCCGCTCGCACGGGCACGAGGTGCTGCTCGAGACGCCGATGGAGCCCAACGACTATCCGGCCAACGATCCGGGCCCCTACACCCTGATCGCCGCCAACCGGCCCGACGAGACGGTGCGCAAGCTGGAATGGCTGATGTCGCGCGCCACCGGCTATTTCGGCCTGACCAACTATCTGGGCTCGAAGTTCCTGGCCTCCGACCCGGCCATGGCCACCTTCACCACGGCCCTGAAGGCCCGGGGCCTGGCCTTCGTCGACGACGGCGCGGCCGCCCGCCGCGGCGGCCCGATCCCCCGCGCTTCGGCCGAGCGCGGCATCGACGACGACCTGTCGGCCGAGGCCATCGAGGGCCAGCTGCGGGCCCTGGAAGCGGGCGCCAGCGCCCGCGGCCAGTCGCTGGGCGTGGGCTTCGCCTATCCGGTGACCATCAGCCAGGTGCGCAACTGGGCCGGCGGCCTCAATGCGCGGGGCGTGCAACTGGCGCCGGCTTCGGCTATCGCCAAGCGATGACCGCGCAACCCGACCTGTCGCTCTACCGCCCGAACGTGGGCGTCGCCCTCTTCCACCCCACCGACGGCCGCGTCTGGCTGGGCATGCGCCACAAGCAGGAGCCGCCCTACAACTGGCAGCTGCCGCAGGGCGGGGTCGACGAAGGCGAGGACCTGGAAGCCGCCGCCCGTCGCGAACTCTATGAAGAGACCGGCGTGAAGTCGGCGCTGCTGCTGGGCCGCACCGACGGCTGGCTGACCTACGACTATCCGGCCGACTTCATGGGGACCAAGCGCGCCCGTGGATACCTGGGCCAGAAGCAGGTTTGGTTCGCCTTCCGCTTCACCGGCGACGAGGCCGAGATCGACCTGGCGGCCCACGGCGACATCGAGTTCGAAGACTGGCGCTGGGGCGCTCTCGACGAAACGCCCGAACTGATCGTACCCTTCAAGCGCGGCGTCTACGAACTGATGGTCGCCGCTTTCTCGGGGTTCGCGCGCATCGCCTGACACCGAAGGCTCAGCGCGCCATGCCTCAACGGGGTTTGGGAGGCGCGGGTTTGAGCAGAACCATCCTGATGATCCATGGCTACGGCATGACCGGCGACAGCTGGGAGCCCGTGGCCGAGACCTTCCGCAAGGCGGGCTACGCGGTCGAGACGCCGACCATCCGGCCCGCCCTGCGCACGGCCGGGCCGCCCGCGCCTGACCTGGCCGGCCTGTCGCTGGCCGACTACGTGGCCGAGCTCAGCGCCGCGGCGGCCGTGACCGCCGCCCGCGACGGCGTCAAGCCGATCGTCTTCGGCCACTCGATGGGCGGACTGATCGCCCAGAAGCTGGCCGAGAGCGGCCTGACCTCGGGGATCGTGCTGTTCGCCCCGGCCTCGCCGGCCGACGCGCGCGGCAAGCCCAAGCTGTCGCCGCTGATCACCTTCCTCAACGCCGTGCTGACCCAGGGCGGCGCGCCCAAGCCGGTGAAGATGTGGAAGACCGGCTTCAAGTTCGGCGTCGTCAACGCCGTGCCGCCCGCCCGCCACGACGCGCTCTACGCCAAGGCCGTCTACGACTCCGGCCGGGTGCTGCAGGACCTGGCCTATCCGGATCGCGATCCCTCGCGCACCGTGCACGTGGACGCCGCCAAGGTAAGCGTGCCGGTTCTGGTGCTGGCCGGGGCCAAGGACCGCACCACGCCGGTCGAGGACGTCCGCCTGGTCGGCCGCAAGTACGCCGGCGCCGACTACCGCGAGTATCCCGATCACGCCCACTGGCTGATCGACGAACCGGGTAGCGACGTCCTGCTGGCCGCGGTGCAGTCGTGGCTGTCGGAAAAGGGCCTGGGTCCGGCCTCGGCCGCGCCGCCCAAGCCCAAGGCAGAACCCGCGCCGGAGCCGGCCAAGCCCGAGCCGCAGACCACGCCCGCCGCCGAACCAGCCGCTGTCGCCGCCCCAACGCCCAAGCCTCGCGCGCCGGCCAAGGCCAAGACCCCGAACAAGGCCAAGGCCGTGGTCGCCGAACCGGCCGCCAAGCCGCCGGCGAAGGTCGCGCCGAAGCCGAAGGCCGCGTCCAGGACGCCAGCCAAGGCCAAGGCGGCGCCGGCTGCCGAAGTCCCGCCGGCGTCGGCCGAAAAGCCGGCGAAGGCCGCCCCCAAGGCAAAGGCGGCCGCCAAGCCGCAGGCCGCCCCGGAATCGGCCAAGCCGGCCGCGAAGGCCCCGGCCAAGGCCAAGGCGCCTCCCAAGCCGAAACCGGCCGTGACGGCGGAAGCCGCCAAGACGGCGACAAAGCCCAAGCCTGCGGCCAAGCCCCCGGCAACGCCCAAGGCCGCACCCGCCAAGCCGACGGCGACAAAGATGCCCAATGTCGTCAATCCGGAGCTGACGAAGGCGACGAAAGCCCCGGCCAAACCGAAAGCGGCCGCAAAATCCAAGGCTGCGACAACGACGCCCGCCAAAACTTCGCCACGCGGCAAGAAGAGCGTGTAGGCTTCTTTGAAACGCTCGTATCAGTCACACGGGCGGGGTTGACCTAAGAGGCGGGCGTGAAGGCTCCGGTGATCATGGTCCACGGCGCCTTCTGCGGCGGCTGGACGTTCGACAGTTTCCGAGAGCCGTTCGAGGCCGCCGGCCACAAGGTGCTCACCCCCGACCTGCCGGGACGCGGTCCCGGCGGCTCGGTCGTCGGCCTGTCGATGAGCGACTACGCCCGCGACATCGCCCGCCTGGTCCGCTCGTGCGAGCGGCCGCCGGTCCTGATCGGCCACTCCATGGGCGGCCTGGTGGCGCAGCTGGCCGCCGGCCGCGCGCCGGTGGAGCGCCTGATCCTGCTGGCCCCCTCCCCGCCCTGGGGCGTGCATGGGGCGAGCCTGGAGGAGGCGGTCTCGGCCGTCAGCCTCTATGCGCTGGGTCCCTACTGGCTGCAGGCCATCGCCCCCGACTACGGCGTGGTGCGCCGCTACAGCCTCGACCGCCTGCCGCGCGACAAGCGCCGCGCCCTCTACGCCCGCATGACCTCGGAAAGCGGCCGGGCGCTGTGGGAGACGCTGAACTGGTGGCTGGATCCGTTCATGACCACCAGCCCCGGTCCGGTGAAGGCTCCGGTGCTGGCCATCGCCGGCGGCCAGGACGTCGTCCACCCGCCCGCCACCGTCCGCCAGACCGCCGCCCGCCTGGGCGGGGTGTTCCACGAATTCCCCGAGATGAGCCACTGGCTGCCGGGCGAGCCGGGCTGGGAAGCCGTGGCCGCGCTGTGCCTGGACTTCATCGCGGCGGAGGATCGGGCGGCGGCGTAAGCGCGAAGATCCTCCCCCTGAAGGGAGATGTGTCGCGGGGCGACGGAGGGGGATGTGGCCTGTGAGCCAGCACCGCCTCGACGTCAGCAGAAACTTCCCCCTCCGCCCCTTCGGGCCACCTCCCCCTTTGGGGGAGGATCAAAACAAAAAGGCGCGGAGGTCACCCTCCGCGCCTTTCGCGTTTCAGCTCAACGAGCCTCAGCCCATCACTGGGTGGTGTAGAGGATCTGGGCCTGTTCGAAGTTCTTGCCGACCGAGCTGTCGTCGAGCTTCTTGATGCGGACGTAGACGAGGCCGGCCTTGCCGCCCGCGGCGTTGTTGTCCCAGGTCACGGTCAGGCGCTTGACGTCGGTGACCAGCTGGTCGTTGCGGATCAGCTTCAGCTGCGGGCTGTTTTCCCAGGTCGCCCAGTCGTGCAGGGCGGTGGCCAGGTGCTGGGCCTGGTCCGGGCCCTGGGCGTGCTGGACGTTCAGGGTGCAGACGTTCTTGTTCGAACCCGGGTTGTCGAGGACGATCTGGTAGGGCTTGCCCAGGTCCAGCGTCCACAGGTCGCGCTTCTTCTTGAAGCCCGCGGCCTTGGCCAGGGCGTTGAAGTCGCCGCCGACCACGGCCGGCTTGCAGATGGTGTCGAGGACGCTGAGGATCTTCACCGAGACCGGATCGGTCGGCGGCGGCGGACGCACCGCTTCCGGAGCGGCCGCGGCGGCGGCGGCCTCCGGGGTGCCGGCGGCGGGCGCCGGAACGACGGGCGTGGCTTGATCGGCAGGCGCGGCCTGATCAACGGGCGCGGCGGCCGGGGCGGGAGCCGGGGCGGCGGCGGGAGCGGGTTGCTCCTGGGCGACGGCGGTCGAAACGACGCCGAGGGCGATCAGGCTGGCGAGCGCAAGGCGCATAGGTCGGATATCCCCTAGAGACTTGGAGGTCGGCATTAAAACCGACAAGCGTTCCCTCGCAACCCTTATGGTGGCCGATTACGGCGGGGATGGGGTCACAAACGTAATTTTTTCGATCCTCCCCCTCTGGGGGAGGTGTCGGCGAAGCCGACGGAGGGGGGAGTGTCTGATAAGTCCACGCCTCGCCGGCTGCTGAAAACGTCCCCCCTCCGGCCCTTCGGGCCACCTCCCCCAGAGGGGGAGGATCGCCGAAAACGAAAAACGCCCCCGCTGTTTCCAGCGAGGGCGCTTTCGAACTCTTCGGAAGGAGGCGGCTCTTACGAGGCCACTTCCACCGCGTGCTCGGCCAGGATCGTGAAGCCGTCCGGACCCACGTCGGCGAAACCGCCCTGGATGTCGAACAGCTTGACGGTCGAGCCGTCGCGCACCGTCACCCGACCCTCGCGCAGCGTGGTCATGAACGGGGCGTGGTTCGGCAGCACGCCGAAATCGCCTTCCGTGCCCGGAGCGTCGACCTGGTCGACGTCGGCCGAGAACAGTTCGCGCTCGGGCGCGACGAGAGAGAAGTGCAGCTTGGCCATCAGTCGTAGGTCTCCACGGCGCCCAGGGCCGCTTCGATGTCTTCGTCGGTCTGGATCTCGGTGCCGCAGAACGGACAGAAGCGGATGGTGGCCAGGACCGTGCCCGTCTCACCATCGGCTTCCCGTTGACCCAGGTTCAACAGGATCAGGCCGCTGTCGTGCTCGATGAGGGAGGCCTCGGCGTCCGAAGACACCGCATCCTCCAGCTCCTCGCAGCAGAAGTGGGCCAGATCGCCGTCTTCCTCGTGCATCAGACTTCCGCCGCCATCTTCTCGGCCTTGGCCACGGCTTCCTCGATCGGGCCGACCATGTAGAAGGCGCCTTCCGGCAGGTGGTCGTACTCGCCGTCCACGATGCCCTTGAACGAGCGGATGGTGTCCTTCAGCTGGACGAAGGCGCCCGGCGTGTTGGTGAACTGCTCGGCCACGTGGAACGGCTGCGACAGGAAGCGCGAGATCTTACGGGCGCGAGCGACCGTCAGCTTGTCCTCTTCCGACAGCTCGTCCATGCCCAGGATGGCGATGATGTCCTTCAGGGCCTTGTATTGCTGGAGCACTTCCTGGACGCGGCGAGCGACCGTGTAGTGCTCTTCGCCGATGACCAGCGGGTCCATGATCCGCGAGGTCGAGTCCAGCGGATCGACGGCCGGGAAGATGGCCTGGGCGGCGATGTCGCGCGACAGAACGGTGGTGGCGTCCAAGTGGGCGAACGAAGCGGCCGGGGCCGGGTCGGTAAGGTCGTCGGCGGGAACGTAGATGGCCTGGACCGAGGTGATCGAACCCTTGTTGGTCGAGGTGATGCGCTCCTGCAGGTTGCCCATCTCGGTGGCCAGGGTGGGCTGGTAGCCCACGGCCGAGGGGATGCGGCCCAGCAGAGCCGACACTTCGGCGCCGGCCTGGGTGAAGCGGAAGATGTTGTCGACGAACAGCAGCACGTCCTTGCCTTCTTCGTCACGGAAGTATTCCGCGATCGACAGGCCGGTCAGGGCGACGCGGGCGCGGGCGCCCGGGGGTTCGTTCATCTGGCCGTAGACCAGGGCGCAGCGCGAGCCTTCGGTCGAGCCGTTGTTGGCCTTCGGGTCGACGTTGACGTTCGACTCGATCATCTCGTGATAGAGGTCGTTGCCTTCGCGGGTGCGTTCGCCCACGCCGGCCAGAACCGAGTAACCGCCGTAAGCCTTGGCGATGTTGTTGATCAGTTCCTGCATCGTCACGGTCTTGCCGACGCCGGCGCCGCCGAACAGGCCGATCTTGCCGCCCTTGGTGTAGGGGCACATCAGGTCGATGACCTTGATGCCGGTGACGAGCACTTCAGCCGTGTTGGTCTGTTCGGCGAAGCTCGGGGCGTCGCGGTGGATCGGGCGCGACAGGTCCGACTGGATCGGGCCCTGCTCGTCGATCGGCTCGCCGATGACGTTCATGATGCGGCCCAGGGTGCCGGGGCCGACCGGAACGCGGATGGCTTCGCCGGTGTCGCGCACGGGCTGGCCGCGGACGAGACCTTCGGTGGCGTCCATGGCGATGGCGCGGACGGTGTTCTGGCCCAGGTGCTGGGCGACTTCGAACACCAGGCGCTGGCCGGTGGCGGTGTTGGTCGTCTCGACGGCGTTCAGGATCGCCGGCAGGGCGCCGGTGAACTCGATGTCGACGACGGCGCCGATGATCTGCACCAGCTTGCCGGTGGCTTCACCGGCGACGGGGGCGGCGGCCTTCGGAGCAGCGGCCTTCTTGGCGGCCGGAGCCTTGGGAGCAGCAGCGGCCGGAGCGGCGGCGGCCTTCGTGGCGACGGGCTTCTTGGCGGCGGCCGGCTTTTCGGCGGCGGCTTCGGGAGCCTTAGCAGGGGTCTTGGCCATGGCGTGCGGGTCTTTCGTGCGTCTCTGCGTGCGTTTTTGGCGTTAGGCTAGATCAGACGGCTTCGGCGCCGGAGATGATCTCGATCAGCTCCTTGGTGATCTGAGCCTGGCGGGAACGGTTGTATTCGAGGGTGTAGCGCTTGATCATGTCGCCCGCGTTCCGCGTGGCGTTGTCCATCGCCGTCATCTGGCTGGCGTAGAAGCCGGCCATGTTGTCGAGCAGGGCCGACAGGATCTGGACCGTCAGGTTGCGCGGCAACAGGGTCTCGAGAATGGCCTCTTCCGAGGGCTCGTACTCATAGACCGCGGCCGGACCCGACGCGATTTCGGCGCCGCCCTCGACAACCGCCGGGATCAGCTGCAGCGCGGTCGGAACCTGCTGCACCACCGACCGGAAGCGGCTGTAGAACAGCGTGACCACGTCGATGTCGCCGGCTTCGTAGAGCTTGGTGACGACGTCGGCGATCGGCTGGGCGACCGACAGGGTGACCTGGCGGTAGGCCGACAGGTCGAAGTTGTCGACCACCTTGTCGCCGTAGGGGCGCTTCAGCTGGGCGGTCACCTTCTTGCCGACGCAGACGATCTTCACGTCCTTGCCCTGGGCGATCAGCCCGTCGATGTGGGCGCGAGCCGCGCGCACGATCGACGAGGTGAAGCCGCCGGCCAGACCACGGTCCGCAGCGGCCACCACCACTAGGTGACGGTCGTCGCGGCCGGTGCCGGCCAGCAGCGCCGGAGCACCGTCGCCCGACACGCCGGTCGCGAGGTTGGCGATGACGCTGGCCAGACGCCGGGCGTATGGACGGGCGGCTTCCGCCGCGTCCTGGCTCCGGCGCAGCTTGGCAGCCGCCACCATCTGCATCGCCTTCGTGATCTTTTGCGTCGCTTTGACGCTCGAGATCCGATTGCGCATTTCCTTCAAGCTGGCCATTCGGCGCTACTCTCTCCGAGCGGTTCCGAGGGGGCTTAGGCGAAGGTCGACGAGAAGGCCTCGAGCGCGCTCTTCAGCGACGCTTCCAGGTCCTTGTCGAGGGCCTTCTTGGTGGCGATGCCGGTCAGCAGGTCCTGATGGGCGCTGTGCAGGCGGGCCAGGAACTCGGTCTCGAAGCGACGCACCGACGAGGTCGGGATCTTGTCGAGATAGCCGCGGGTGCCGGCGTAGATCACGCAGACCTGCTCTTCGACCGACAGCGGCGCGTATTGCGGCTGCTTCAGCAGCTCGGTCAGGCGCTCGCCGCGAGCCAGCATCTTCTGGGTCGAGGCGTCGAGGTCCGAACCGAACTTCGCAAAGGCGGCCATTTCGCGATACTGGGCCAGTTCGCCCTTAATCGGACCGGCGACCTGCTTCATGGCCTTGATCTGGGCCGACGAACCGACGCGCGACACCGAGATGCCGACGTTCACGGCCGGGCGGATGCCCTGGTAGAACAGGTCGGTTTCCAGGAAGATCTGGCCGTCGGTGATCGAGATCACGTTGGTCGGGATGTAGGCCGACACGTCGTTGGCCTGGGTTTCGATGATCGGCAGAGCCGTCAGCGAGCCCGAACCGTTGTCTTCGTTCAGCTTCGCGGCGCGTTCCAGCAGGCGCGAGTGCAGGTAGAAGACGTCGCCCGGATAGGCTTCGCGGCCCGGCGGGCGGCGCAGCAGCAGCGACATCTGACGGTAGGCGACGGCCTGCTTGGACAGGTCGTCATAGATGATCAGGCCGTGCAGGCCGTTGTCGCGGAACCACTCGCCCATGGCGCAGCCGGCGAACGGGGCCAGGTACTGCAGCGGGGCCGGCTCCGAGGCCGAGGCCACGACGACGATGGTGTATTCCAGGGCGCCGTGCTCTTCCAGGGTCTTGACGATCTGGGCGACGGTCGAGCGCTTCTGGCCGATGGCGACGTAGACGCAGTAGAGCTTGGCGCTCTCGTCCTTGCCGGCGTTGGCGGCCTTCTGGTTCAGGATGGTGTCGATGGCGACGGCGGTCTTGCCGGTCTGACGGTCGCCGATGATCAGCTCGCGCTGGCCGCGGCCGACCGGGATCAGGGTGTCGATCGACTTCAGGCCGGTCTGCACGGGCTCGTGCACCGACTTGCGCGGGATGATGCCCGGGGCCTTCACGTCGACGCGGCGACGCTCGGTGTATTGGATCGGGCCCTTGCCGTCGATCGGCTCGCCCAGCGGGTTGACGACGCGGCCCAGCAGGCCCTTGCCGACCGGCACGTCGACGATCTCGCCGAGGCGGCGGACTTCGTCGCCTTCCTTGATCTCGGCGTCAGCGCCGAAGATCACGGCGCCGACGTTGTCGCGCTCGAGGTTCAGGGCCATGCCCTTCACGCCGGCCTTCGGGAACTCGACCATTTCACCGGCTTGGACGTTGTCCAGGCCGTAGATGCGGGCGATGCCGTCACCGACCGACAGGACCTGGCCGACGTCCGAAACGGCGGCTTCCTCGCCGAAGTTGGCGATCTGCGACTTGAGGATGGCCGAGATTTCGGCGGCGCGGATATCCATGGCTGGGTCGGGCTCTTTCTTGAGGCTCTCTGCGTACGTACGTTTTTGCGCGGTTATACGCTTAGGCGCGCTTGAGGGCGAATTTCAGGGAGTCGAGCTTCGAGCGAACCGAAGCGTCGAACAGTCGGGAACCGACACGCACCTTGACGCCGCCCAGAATGGACGGGTCGACGCGGGTCGAGATTTCGGGGGTCTGGCCGAGCGCGCTCGACACGGCGGCCGTGACGGCCTTCAGCTGGGCGGCGCTCAGCGGGGCGGCCGAGGTGACCTCGGCGGCGACCACGCCGCGGTGATTGGCCGACAGGGCCACGAAGGCGTTGATCGCGCCGACCAGTTCGGCCGAGCGGCCGTTGGTGGCGATCAGGCCCAGGAACTTGGCGGTCAGGATGTCGAAACCGGCCTTCACGGCGACGGCGGTCAGGCCCTTGGCCTTGTCCTCGGCCGAGAACGCGGGCGAGTCGATCAGACGACGCAGGTCGGCGCTTTCGGCGACCAGACCCTTGAGGGTCTTCAGGTCGCTCTCGACCTTCGCCAGGTTGCCGCCTTCGATCGTCAGTTCGAACAGGGACTGCGCATAACGCTGACCCGCATCCGTCGCCTTGGTTTCTTCCGCCACTTGTTCCGCCCGGTGTGCGTTGCAATCGCCGCGGAAGAGAAGCTCCCCCCTCTCCCCGGCTTAAAGACTTGTTAGCGCTTGAGAAAAGCGCACGGGCGGCCCGCGCTTTCACGCTGCCCTTCCCGAAGCCCGGCGCCTGATAACACGGGGTGTTCGCAGTCGCAACCAAGCCGAGGTGATCGTGTTCGGCCAAGTTCGCGAAAAAATGTGTTTATCCGTCAGACGTTGACGCGGCGGAATACGCCCGAGGCCGCACCGGCCAGGATCCCGTCGGCGGTGCGGGCCTCGGCCTGGGCGAACACCAGGCTGCGGGTGGCCCGCTCGATCCAGCCGCGCGCCGAAACCGCGCCGGCCCCGGCATAGTCGATGGTCAGCGAAACGGGCGCGGCGTCCGCGCCAGCGGCCTGGCGCAGGGCGTCTTCGAGCTGGACGGTCAGCGGCTGGGTCATGGCGATATCTAATCCTTGCGCGGACGAAGACGTAAAGGCGGGGCAAAGAAAAAGGGCGGCGGAAGCGCTCCGCCGCCCTGTCAGGCGAATGGTCGAGGAAACAGCCAGAGAAGGGAAAGCCTCTGGGTACGCCTTACTAGAAAAGAGAGATCAGGCGGCCTTGGCCGAGGCGTTGCAGCGCTCCAGCTCCTCGGCGGCCAGGGCCTTGGCGTCGCCGCCGAAGGCCGACACCCGGCCGGCCTCCTTCGCCAGCGCCTTGCACGAGGCGACGCTGAGGGCCCGCGACGGGGCCGAGGTGGCGACGCAGGCCGCATCCTCGCAGACGAAGACGGCGCCGCCGGCGACGATCTTGGTCTTGGCTAGGACGGGCTTTTCGAGAGTGACCGCCAGGCGGCCATCGGCCAGGGCGGGGGCCGCGACGAGCGCGGAAACGGACAGGGCGGCGACAGCCGCCAGGGCGCGGAGCTTCATGGACAAAGCCCTCCAGCTTCGGGGATGATGGAAAGATCGATGATCGCGGCGTAAGCTCTACTGGCCGCTCGGCCGCGTGGGATGTGGACGCCGGTATCCCCACCAGCGTCGCGCGACCGAACTAAGCACTGCTTAGATATCAGCGTTCAGAAATCGCGCAAGCCGGTTTTTGTTCGCGTGCGCATATTTTATCGAAACTGGGATTTTCGGGCCTGGAACAAGCGCCCTCAGAGCCCGAGGATGGAGTCGATCCGGCTCTCGGCCTTTGCGTGGATGGCGCGGTCCTGGACCATGCCTTCCATGCGGGCATAGCGGCCGTCCTTGCCGGCCTTGCGGCGCAGGCCGTCGGCGGTGACCACCACCGGCGGGCGGCGGGCGTCGGTCAGGCCGCCCAGCAGGGCGGCGAACACCGCCCCGACGGCGGCGGCCAGCACCGGCCCGGCGAAGTCGATGGCGCTTTCGCCGAAGATGGCGTGCAGCTGGACCAGCAGGTGCTCGCGATTGACCTGCTGCGACAGGATCTGCAGCGACCAGGCGGCCACGCCCTGCACGGCCCCGGCCGCGACCACGGCGATGACCACCCCCACGAAGCGGGGGCGCCAGAAGAGCCCGAGCAAGGCTCCGACCAGGGCGAAGGCGACCATCAGGACCATGGCGGCGATCCTGCGCCTGTCTCCTCAAGAGGAAGTTAAGCCGCTGATGGACGCGAGTTAATCCGATACGCGGATGACGAGAGCCGGAGACGGGGCCATATAAATGCGATCGGCGGCCGCCAGCCGCCTTACGAGGGAGCCTTCATGTCGCAGCTGCGTTCGCCGGCCCGCCTGGCCCTTGCCTCCGCCGCCCTGGCCGTGACCCTGGCCGGCTGCGGGATCAACACCATCCCCACCCAGGACGAGAAGACCAAGGCCGCCTGGGCCGAGGTGCAGAACCAGTACCAGCGTCGCTCTGACCTGATCCCCAACCTGGTGGCCACCGTGAAAGGCTACGCCGCCCAGGAGAAGGACGTCCTGACCTCGGTGACCCAGGCCCGCGCCAGCGCCACCCAGGTCAAGGTCGACGCCTCGACCATCACCGACCCGGCCGCCTTCCAGAAGTACGCCGCCGCCCAGGACCAGCTGACCGGCGTGCTGGGCCGGCTGATGGTGATCCAGGAGCAGTACCCGGACCTGAAGTCGAACCAGAACTTCCTGGCCCTGCAGAGCCAGCTGGAGGGCACCGAGAACCGCATCACCATCGCGCGGCGCGACTACAACGAGACCGCGCGGGTCTACAACACGAGCCTGCGCACCTTCCCGACCATCCTCTGGGCCAAGACCGTCTATGGCGGCCAGAAGCCAGCCGTGCTGTTCGAGGCCTCGGCCGCAGCCCAGGCCGCTCCGACCGTCAGCTTCGACGCCCCGGCCGCGCCCGCCGCCCCGTCCCAGCCGGCCCCGGCGCACTAGGGTGACGGCTGTCGCGGCCTTGCACCTCCCCCGTGCAACGGGGGAGGTGGCGCGGCGCCATCGGCGCGGTGACGGAGGGGGCGAGGGACGGAGCGCCGTGCGCGCCGCCGCCCCCTCCACCGCTTCGCGGTCCCCCTCCCCCGTTGCACGGGGGAGCAGCTGGCTGGCTGTTCCCCTCGCCTTTCTCCTCGTCCTCTTCCTCGCCACCGCCGCCCTCAGCGCCCCGACCTTCCCGCCGCTGAGCGGCCGGGTCGTCGACCAGGCCGGCATCCTGTCGCCCCAGGCCGAGCAGCAGCTGACTAACGAGCTGGCGACGCTGGAAAAACAGACCGGCCGCCAACTGGTGGTCGCCACCCTGTCCAGCCTGCAGGGCTACGAGATCGAGGATTACGGCTACCAGCTTGGCCGGGCCTGGGGGATCGGCGAGAAGGACAAGAACACCGGCGCCCTGCTGATCGTGGCCCCCAGCGAGCGCAAGGTCCGCATCGAGGTCGGCTATGGCCTGGAGCCGGTGCTGACCGACGCCCTGTCCAGCGTCATCATCCAGAGCGCCATCCTGCCCCGCTTCAAGGCCGGCGACATGGAAGGCGGCATCGTCGCCGGGACCGACGCCATCGTAAAGCAGCTGTCGCTGCCCGACGGCGAGGCCAGGGCCCAGGTCGCCCAGGCGGCGGACGCCGAACGCCAGGACGACGGCGGCGGCGTGCCGGTCGTGGCGATCTTCATCGTCTTCATCGTCGTCGTCATGATCCTGCGCGGCATGTTCGGCCGTCGCCGCCGACGCAGCGGCCTGGGCGCGGCGATGGGCGAGGCCATGCCCTGGATCCTGATCAACGCCCTGACCAGCGGCGGCGGCAATCGCGGCGGCGGAGGCGGCTGGAGCGGCGGCGGAGGCGGCGGCGGCGGTTTTTCCGGCGGCGGCGGCTCGTTCGGCGGCGGCGGATCCTCGGGGAGCTGGTGATGAGCGACATTCTTTCCCGCCCCGACCAGCTGCGCATCGCCGACGCCGTGCGCGCCGCCGAAGCCGGCACGATCGGCGAGATCCGCTGCGTGCTGGCCCCGCGCATCGAGCCCGACCGTCCCGCCCCCATCCTGGCCTGGGCGGCGGGCGCGGCCCTGCTGCTGCCGGCCTTCGGCCTGCTGGCCGGCCTGCGCCCCGAGTGGCTGACCCGGCTGTTCGGCGGCTGGAGCGTCGGCCACGCCGCCGCCCAGGACGGCGCGATCCTGTCGGCCCTGCTGGTTTACCTGACCCTGCAGGCGGCCGTGTTCGCCCTGGCCGCCGCCGTGCTGTCGATCCCGCCGCTGCGGGCGCGGCTGCCCACCGGCGAGAGCGACGCCGAACGCGTGCGGCGCGCGGCCATGGACTACTTCCTGTCCAGCGACCTGCGCGCCACGCAAGGCCGCACCGGCGTGCTGATCTTCGCCGCCCTGGCCGAGCACCGCGTCGAGGTGCTGGCCGACGAGGGCGTCCATGGCCTGGCCCCCAAGGACGCCTGGTCCGGCGTCGTCGCCGACCTCGTGGCGGGCCTCAAGGCCGGCCGGACCGCCGACGGCTTCGTCGCCGCCGTCGGCCGCGCCGGAGCGATCCTGGCCGAGCACGCGCCGCGCGCCGGCGGCGAGGACCGGAACGAACTGCCCGACGCCCCGACCATCCTGCGCTGAGCCTCACGCCTTACGCTTACGTGATCTTCCCCCCGGCGAATTTCCGGCCTACGGTGCCGGCAATTCAAACTAACGTTTAAACAGGGAAGAAGCGCCATGCGCGAAGCGGTCATCGTCTCCTACGCCCGGACGGGCCTGGCCAAGTCCAATCGCGGCGGCTTCAACAACACCCACGGCGCGGCCATGGCCGGCCACGCCATCCAGCACGCCGTCAGCCGCGCCGGCCTCGACGGCCCGGAAGTGGAAGACGTCGTCCTGGGCTGCGGCGGCCCCGAAGGCGCCACCGGCATGAACGTGGCTCGCAACGCCGCCATCTGGGCCGGCCTGCCGGTCACCACCTCGGGCCAGACCGTCAACCGCTTCTGCTCGTCGGGCCTGCAGGCCATCGCGACCGCGGCCAACTACGTCCGCAACGACGGCGCCCCGGTGGCGATCGGCGGCGGCGTGGAGTCGATCTCGCTGGTGCAGGGCGGCGGCCACATGAACCGCTTCCACATCACCGAAGACAAGCTGATGAAGGAAAAGCCGGCGCTGTGGATGGCGATGATCGACACCGCCGACATCGTCGCCAAGCGCTACGGGATCAGCCGCGAGTACCAGGACGAGTATTCGCTGCGCAGCCAGCAGCGCATCGCCGCCGCCCAGGCCGCCGGCCTGTTCGACAACGAGATCGTGCCGATGGCCACCAAGATGAAGGTGGTCAACAAGGAGACCAAGGAAGAGAGCCTGGTCGACTACGTCGTCACCAAGGACGAGTGCAATCGTCCCGAAACCACCCTCGAAGGCCTGGCCAAGCTGGAGCCGGTCAAGGGTCCGGGCAACTTCATCACCGCCGGCAACGCCAGCCAGCTATCGGACGGCGCGGCCGCCGTGGTGGTGATGGAGGCCAAGGAGGCCGCCCGTCGCAACCTCGAGCCGCTGGGCCTGTTCAAGGGCTTCGCCATCGCCGGCTGCGAGCCCGACGAAATGGGCATCGGCCCGGTCTTCGCCGTACCGCGCCTGCTGGAACGCCACGGCCTCAAGGTCGACGACATCGACATCTGGGAGCTGAACGAGGCCTTCGCGTCGCAGTGCCTCTACAGCCGCGACCGCCTGGGCATCGATCCGGAGAAATACAACGTCAACGGCGGCTCGATCGCCATCGGCCACCCGTTCGGCATGACCGGCGCGCGCTGCGCCGGCCACCTGCTGCTGGAAGGCAAGCGCCGCAAGGCCAAGCTGGGCGTGGTGACCATGTGCATCGGCGGCGGCATGGGCGCCGCGGGCCTGTTCGAGATCTTCTGATCCACGACGCGTGGTCCTCGCCCTTCGACGCGCTCAGGGTGAGGACCAATGCCGGCGCCGAGCCGCAGTCGAAACCCTCATCCTGAGCCAGTCGAAGGACGAGGGTTTCGCCCCTAGCGGCGCTCGAAGGTCGCCGCGAACTTGGGATTGAAGATCTGGAACTCGCCCTCCGGCGTGATCACCAGGCCGGTGATGCTCCGCTTCAGGGCCTCCTGCCGCTCCCAGCCCCAGACCTCGAGGGTGACGGTCAGCCCGCCCTCTTCCTGGGTCACTTCCTTGCTGTCGTAGTCCACCACCCGGCCCTGCCAGACGATCTCCCCGCCAGACACGATCAGCTCGACGGACGGATCGCCGGCCTCGCGCCAGCGCCCCTGCATCTGCCTGGGAAAGGGCGCGCGACGGTCGGTCTTGCCCAGCTCGCCGAGGGCGGGATCGGCGGGGGCCGCGACGGCCGGCGCCGCATGGGCGCTGGCCCCAGCCAGGGCCAGGACCAGGGAAATCGCCAGGGACAGCCGACGCATACGCTCTAACTCCGCTTCACTCGCCCGCCACGAGACGGAAACGGCGGGCTCAATTCAAGCCCGAAATCTAAACCCCCAGGTCCTTCCTCACGAACCTGTAAGTCTCGCGCCGCTCGCAGGCGCAGGCCTTCATCTGGCCGTCGGGCGTCCACCAGACCAGCAGCGGATAGGCGAAGTTCACGCCGTTCTTCTTGAGCAGCGGGACCAGGTCCTCGACCGACTTGCGGCCGGCCTCGATGACGGCGGTGCGGGCGATGTCGCCGTCGGCGGGCTTGAGGCCCGGAGCCGTCCAGGCGTCGACGGGGGTGGCGTCCCACGTCTCCGACAGTTCCCACGAGCGGTTGATCCACAGCTCGGCCACCGTCGCGCGCTCGACCGGCGTCGATTTCGGCACGCCGTTGCGGTCGGCGCGGGCGATCTCGATCAGGCGGGTGTCGATCCCGGCCTTGTGCAGGCGCGGGTACTCTTCCTTCTTGAAGCGGACGCAATCGGGGCAGGTGCGGAAGCTGATCATGTAGAGCTTGGGGCCCTTGAGGCCCGGCGACACCCAGCCCGAGCCTTCGAGGATCTTGGCGATCTCGGCCTGGTTCTTGGTGATGGTCTTGGGCCGCCAGCGCAGCTCGAAGTTCCACCAAGCCCACCAGCCGGCGCCGATCACCACGACCACGGCGACGAGGCCGGCCCACAGCTTCCAGTTCTTCATCTCGACCGATCCTCTCGGGATTGTTCTCCTGGTGATAGGACGCCGCGCGCGCCCCGGCGACGGCAAAATTCCTGAAAGCCGCTTGAGGCCCGCGCGGGGGACTCTAGATTGGCGCGATGTCTACGCCACAGGCGCCCGGGGGCGCCGCCTCCCTCGAAATCGACCTGCCCGACGAGGCCGCCACCCAGGCCCTTGGCGCGCGGCTGGCCGCCGTGCTGTTTCCCGGCGCGGCCCTGTGCCTCTACGGCCCGCTCGGCGCGGGCAAGTCGACCCTGGCCCGGGCACTGGTGCGCGCCCTGACCTCGCCCGAGGAAGAGGTGCCCAGCCCGACCTTCACCCTGGTGCAGTTCTACGAAGCCGCCGAGTTCCCGCTGGCCCATTTCGACCTCTACCGCCTGGAGGATCCGGACGAGGCCTACGAGATCGGCCTCGTCGAGGCGCTGGAGGACGGCGCGGCCCTGATCGAGTGGCCCCAGCGCCTGGAGGGCCGCCTGCCCCCGCACCGACTCGATGTAGAAATCCAGCCCGTTCTGGACGATACGGCCGGCGAGGCCCGCCGTGTCCGCATCACCCCCTTCGGCGCCTTCGAGGAACGCAAGCTTGAGCTCTGATCGCGAGACCCTGAAGGCCGACTTCCTGGCCCGCCACGGCTATGGCGACGTGCGCCGCCAGCCGCTGGGCGGAGACGCCTCGACCCGTTCGTACGAGCGCCTCCATCGCGGCGACGCGACCTTCATCTTCATGGACCAGCCGCCGGCCCTGGAGACCGCCCCCTGCCCGCCTGGCGCCACCCCGGACGAGCGCCGCGCCCTGGGCTTCAACGCCGCCTATCGCCTGGCCGCCGGCCGGGTTGACGCCTTCGTGGCCGTGGCCGGCTGGCTGCGCGCCCAGGGCCTTTCCGCCCCCGAGGTGCTGGCCGCCGAGCCGGCCCTGGGCCTGGCCGTGCTGGAAGACCTGGGCGACGACCTCTACGCCACGGTAATCGCCGATGGCGGCGACGAGCCCCTGATGTACGACGCCGCCGTCGACGCGCTGGTCGCCCTGCACGCGGCCAAGCCCCCGGCGGTTCTGGAAGCCGGCGGCTCGACCTGGCCGCTGCTGACCTATGACGACCTGGCCTTGCAGATGGCCCAGGACCTGTTCGTCGAGTGGCTGCCCAAGCTGAAGCCGGTGACCTTCGACGAAACCGCCCTGGCCGACTGGCAGGCGCTGTGGACGCCGATCCGCGCCCGGGCCGAGGCCGGCGCCTCCGTCTTCTGCCACCGCGACTATCACGCCGAGAACCTGCTGTGGCTGCCGGAGCGCGAGGGCCCGGCCCGCGTCGGCTTGATCGACTTCCAGGACGCCGTGGTCGCCCACCCGGCCTGGGATTTCTCGATGCTGCTGCACGACGCCCGCCGCGACGTGTCGCCGGAAATCGAAGCCCGCGGCCTCGACCGCTATCTCGCCGCCAGGCCGGATCTCGACCGCACCCAGTTCCTGGCCGACTACCATGCGCTGGGGGCGCTCAACATCGCCCGCATCCTCGGCATCTTCGCGCGCCTGGTCACCCGTGACGGCAAGCCGAAGTACGAGAGCTTCATGCCGCGCCTGTGGCGCTATCTCGACAGTTGCCTGGCCGATCCGGCGCTGGCGGGCCTGAAGGCCTGGTTCGACGCCCACGTGCCGGCGGAGACCCGCGCATGACCGCTCCGAAGAAAGCCCCCAAGAAGGCAATGGTGCTGGCGGCCGGCCTGGGCACCCGCATGCGCCCCCTGACCAACGACCGGCCCAAGGCCCTGGTCGAGGTCGCCGGCCGGACCCTGATCGACCACATGCTCGATCGCCTGGCCGACGCCGGGGTCGAGACCGCCGTGGTCAATGTCCACGCCTTCGCCGACCGGCTGGAAGCCCACCTGAAGACCCGCACCGGCGCGCCGCAGATCGTCATCTCCGACGAGCGCGGCGAGCTGCTGGAAACCGGCGGCGGCCTGCGCAAGGCCCGGCCGCTGCTGGGCGAGGAGCCGGTGTTCGTCGCCAACATCGACTCCGTGTGGACGCAGGACGGCGCCCCCGCCATCGACAGCCTGGCCCAGGCCTGGGATCCGGAAAAGATGGACGTCTGCCTGCTGCTGGCGCGGCTGGACCGCACGCTGGGCTTCGACGGGGCCGGCGACTTCTTCCTGGCCGACGACGGCGCCCTGACCTTCCGCGGCGAGGCGGTCAGCGCGCCTTTCGCCTACATGGGCGTGCACATCTGCAAGCCGGGCCTGGTCGACGACGGCCCCGACGGGGCGTTCTCGTTGGCGACCATCTGGCGCAAGCTGGCGCCGCAGGGCCGGGTGCATGGCGTGGTGATGGACGGCTTCTGGATGCATGTCGGCGATCCCGGCGCGCGCGACGAGGCCGAGGCGAAGCTGGCGCAATGAGCGGCCTGGCCGGATCCGGCTGGTTCTCGATCCCGGCCCACCGGCCGTTCGTCGACGACGTGGCCGCCGGCCTGGTCGAGCGCCTGGCGCACCTGGGCCCCGACGCCCTGTCGCACGCCACGCTGCTGACCCCCACCCGGCGCGGCGCGCGGGCTTTGGCCGACGCCTTCCTGGCGGTGAACGGCGGCCGGGCCGTGCTGCTGCCGCAGATCCGTCCGCTGGGCGACCTCGACGAGGGCGAGCCGCCGTTCGAGCCGGGCGACCTGGCGCTCGACCTGCCGCCCGCCGTCTCCAGCCGTCGTCGCCGGTTCGAGCTGGCGCGCCTGGTGCACGACAACGCCTCCCTGCTCGACAGCCCGCCCAGCGCCGGCCAGGCCCTGGAGATGGCGAAAGCCGTGTCCGACCTGCTCGACAGCTGCCAGATCGAGGAGGCGCCGATCATCGAGCGCCTCGACGGCCTGGCCGACGGGGATCTGGCCGCCCACTGGCAGGTCTCGGCCCGCTTCATCCGGGCCATGGTCGAGGGCTGGAGCGCGCGCCTCTCCGACCTGAACCTGATGGACGTCAGCGCCCGCCGCGTGGCCTTGCTGCGGGAACTGGCCAAGCAATGGATGGCCAACCCGCCGCCGGGCGTGCTGGTCGCCGCGGGCTCGACCGGCACCGCGCCGGCCACCGCCGACCTGCTGATCGCCGTCTCGCGCGCGCCGCAGGGCCATGTGGTGTTGCCCGGCCTCGACGAGGACCTGGCCAGCGACGCCTGGGACCAGGTCGGAGAGCAGCACCCGCAGGGCGCCATGCGCCGCCTGCTCCACCGCGCGAGCGTGGACCGCGGCGTCGTGCGCCGCTGGCGCAACGAGGCCGACAGCCGGGGCCGCTGGCGCCGCCGCCTGGTCAACGAGGCCCTGCGTCCGGCCGAGGCCACCGCCGACTGGCTGGCCCAGATCGCCAAGCTGCGCGCGGAGTCCGAAAGCCTCGACCCGATCGCCGAGGGCCTGTCGGGCCTCTCCTTGGTCAACGCCTCGGGCGAGGAGGAGGCGGCCCTGGCCTGCGCCCTCCTGCTGCGCGAAGCGCTGGAGACGCCGGGCAAGACCGCCGCCCTCGTCACGCCGGACCAGCAGCTGGCCCGCCGGGCAGGTCTCTACCTCGCCCGCTGGGGCGTGGTTCCCGACAGCTCGGCCGGCGCGCCGCTGGCGGCCTCGGCCCCGGCCGTGCTGGCTCGCAAGCTGGCCAATCTGGTGCTGGCGCCGCTGGACCCCGTCGGCCTGCTGTCGGTGGCCAAGCATCCGCTGCTGAAGGCCGACGAGGCCGCGCGGACGCTGGAGCTCAAGGGCCTGCGCGGGCCCGCCCCCATCGACGCCGCCGCCCTGGAAGGCCGCATCGCCGAGCACCCCGAGGCCGTGGACCTGGCCCGCCGCATCCACGCCGCCGTCGACATCGCCTGTGCGCCCTATGCCGCCGGCCCGGTCGCCCCGCCGCATCTGGCCGCCGAGGCCCTGGCCAAGGCGCTGGAAAGCCTGGTCGAGCCCTCGGCCCTGTGGGCCGGCTCGGGCGGCGAGGCCCTGGCGGCGCTGATCTCGGCCCTGATCGACGATGGCCAGGCCCTGCCGCCGACCAATCCGCTAGGCTTCCTCGACCTGCTGGGCCGCCTGGTCGACGAGGAGACCCTGCGCGTCGGCGGCGCCACCCACCCGCAGCTTCGCATGCTGGGCGCCATCGAAGCGCGCCTGGTCCGCGCCGACCGGCTGATCCTGGCCGGGCTGGAAGAAGGCGTCTGGCCGCAGGCCGCGCCGATCGACCCGTTCCTGTCGCGGCCGATGCGCGGCAAGCTCGGCCTGCCGCCGCCCGAGCGCAAGATCGGCCTCACCGCCCACGACTTCGCCCAGGCCGCCAGCGCTCCCGACGTGATCCTGGTGCACAGCCAGCGCCGCGGCGGCGCACCGGCCGTCGAGAGCCGCTGGCTGTGGCGGATGAAGACCCTGGCGCGCGGCGCCGGCCTCTCCCTAACCGAGCGCGGCGACGTGCTCGACTGGGCCCGCGCCCTGGACGCCCCCGGCCCCTACGCCCCGGTCAAGCGCCCCGCCCCCTGCCCGCCGGTCGAGGACCGCCCGCGCAGGATGGCCGTCACCCGCGTCGAGGCCCTGACCCGCGATCCCTATGCGGTGTGGGCGCGCGACATCCTCAAGCTCTACCCCATCGACCGGCCGGACGAGCCGGTGGAGGCCCGCGCGCGGGGCACGGCGATCCACGCGGCCTTCGAAGTGTTCGCCCTGACCTATCCCGACGCCCTGCCGGCCAACGGCGCGGAGATCTTCGAGGGCCTCTACATCGCCGAGCTCGTCGCCGCCGGCATGCCGCCCTCGGCCCTGGCCCGCGAGCGCGCCCTGGCCCGCGAGGCCGCCCTGTGGGTCATGGACCTGGAGGCCCGCCGCCGCGTCGGCGCGCAGAAGATCGTCGTCGAAGCCGCAGGCGAGATCACCTTCCAGGTCAATGGCCGCCCCTTCACCCTGACGGCCAAGACCGACCGCATCGAGCCCACCCGCGACGGCGCGGCCGCCCACATCCTCGACTACAAGACCGGCGCCGCCCCCAGCCAGAAGCAGGTCGACACCGGCTTCTCGCCGCAGCTGACCCTGACGGCCGCCATCCTGCAGAACGGCGGCTTCAAGGACATCGGCCCGCGCGCGCCGGGCGACCTGACCTATGTGCGCGTCACCGGCCGCCGCCCGGCCGGCGAGGAGCAGACCCGCGCCGCCGCCGGTCCCGAAAGCGAGGAAGCCGCCCGCAAGGCCTTCGACGGCCTGGTCGAGCTGATCCGCAAATACGACGACCCCGAGCGCCCCTACCTGTCGCGCACCGCGCCGCAGTTCGTGCACGACCACGCGGGTGACTATGGGCACCTGGCGCGGGTGTTCGAGTGGTCGACCAGCGGGGATGAAGGGGACGGGGAATGAGGGCGGCGATCCAGATCCTCCCCCTGAAGGGGGAGGTGTCGGCGAAGCCGACGGAGGGGGAAGCAACTGCTTCCGTCCGTGGCTTGCTCGAACTCAGAAGGACCTTCCCCCTCCGGCCCTCCGGGCCACCTCCCCCTTCAGGGGGAGGATCTTGATGATCGACCCCCAACGCCTCGCCGCCGATCCGGCCATCTCGGCCTTCGTCACGGCCAACGCCGGTTCGGGCAAGACCAAGACCCTGATCGACCGGGTCGCGCGCCTGTTGCTGGGCGGCGCCGAGCCGGCGGCGATCCTGTGCGTGACCTACACCAAGGCCGCCGCCGCCGAGATGCAGCACCGGCTGTTCGACCGCCTGGGCAAGTGGTGCGTCACGCCCGACGAGGCCCTGCGCGCCGAGATCGCCGGCCTGGTCGACCGCCCGGAAAGCGACTTCGACGCCCTGGCCCTGTCCAAGGCCCGCAGCCTGTTCGCCAAGGCGCTGGAGACGCCCGGCGGCCTGAAGATCCAGACCATCCACGCCTTCTGCGAGAAGCTGCTGCGGCGCTTTCCGATCGAGGCCGGCGTCTCGCCCGGCTTCGAGGTGATGGACGACGGCGCCTCGGCCGCCGTGGCCCAGGCCGCCCTGCACAAGCTGGCCGCCTTCGTCACCGCCACCGACAACGAATTCTCGCAGGCCTATGCCCGCTTCTCGGTGGCCCTGGACTTCGCCTCGTTCGAGGCGATGTTCGCCACCTTCGAGCACCAGCGCGCCAACATCGCCGCCTATCTGGACCGCGCCGGCGGCCTGGACGGGGTGATCGCCGACATCTGGGACGTCTGCGGCTTTCCCGAGCCGACCACCGCCGAGGAGATCGCCGCCCAGGCCATGGACGATCTGGACCCGGTCTTCTGGCGCTCGGTCGCCGACGTGCTGTCGGGCGGCGGCAAGACCGACGTCAAGTGCGCCGACCAGATGCGGGCGGTGGCGACCAATCCCGCCGCCACGCTCGACGACGCCCTGGCGGTCCTGTTCACCGAGAAGGGCGTCGGCACGCCGGCCACCTGGCCGGGCAGGACCTCGGGCCTGAAGAGCCGCGAGGACCTGCGCGAGCGGCTGCTGGCCGAGCAGGAGCGGCTGGGCGAGGCCCGCGAATATCTGCGCGCCGCCAAGGTGGCCGAGGACAGCGTCGCGGCCATGCGGCTGGCGGCGCTCTATCTGGCCGAGTTCATCGCGCAGAAGCAGGCCCACGGCGCCCTCGACTTCTCCGACCTGATCGAGAAGACCCGCGACCTGCTGACCCGCAAGGTCGACGCGGCCTGGGTGCTCTACAAGCTGGACGGCGGGGTGTCCCACATCCTGCTCGACGAGGCCCAGGACACCGCCCCCGAGCAGTGGGAGATCCTGTCGGCCCTGACCGAGGACTTCTTCGCCGGGGCCGGGGCGCCGAGCCGCGACGGCAAGGCGGCCGACGGACGCACCCTGTTCATCGTCGGCGACGAGAAGCAGTCGATCTATTCGTTCCAGGGCGCCCAGCCCGAGCGCCTGCTGATCGAGACGCAGGGCTACATCGCCCGCATCGAGGCCGTGGGCCGTGTGGGCAAGTCCGTGCCGCTGTCGACCTCGTACCGCTCGACCCGGCAGGTGCTGGACTTCGTCGACGCCCTGTTCGAGGCGCCCGACGCGCGGCTGGGACTGGCCCCCACCGGCGAGGACATCCCCGCCCACGTGGCCTTCCGCAAGGACCATCCAGGGTGCGTGGACCTGTGGCCGCTGGAGCGCGAACCGGTCGCCGCCGAGCGCGAGGCCTGGGACGCGCCGCTGGACGTCGAGACCGAGCAGGGCGCCAACCGCCGCCTGGCCGAAAAGATCGCCGCCGAGATCAAGGCCCTGGTCGAGCGCGGCGACGCCGTCTTCGACAAGGACGCCCGCGTCTGGCGCCCCGCCCACTACGGCGACGTGCTGGTGCTGGTGCGGCGGCGCAAGGCGCTGTTCGAGGAGGTGCTGCGGGCCCTCAAGCGACGCGGCGTGCCGGTGGCCGGCGCCGACCGGCTGTCGCTGTCGGCCCATATCGTCTTCGACGACCTTCTGGCGCTGGGCCGCTTCTGCCTGTTCCCGGACGATGACCTGACGCTGGCGGCGCTGCTCAAGAGCCCGTTCTGCGCCCTGACCGACGACGACCTCTACGCCCTGGCCAAGGGGCGGAAGGGGACGCTGTGGGGCGTCTTGTCGGCGCGGGCCGACGAGCGTCCGGCCTGGCGCGAGGCCCACGCCCTGCTGGACTGGGCGCTGACCGCCCGTCGCCGGCGGCAACCCTACGAGTTCTACGCCCTGTTCCTGGGCAAGCTGGACGCCAACCACGTCAGCAACCGCGCCCGCGCCCTCACCCGCCTGGGCGAGGAGGCCGCCGACGCCCTGGACGAGTTCCTGGCCCAGATCACCAACGCCGAGGCGCGCGGCGTGCGTGACCTCGAGACCCTGGTGGCCGAGTTCGCGGCGCTCGACATCGTGGTCAAACGCGAGATGGAGGGCGTGCGCAGGCAGGTGCGGGTGATGACCGCCCACGGCGCCAAGGGCCTGGAGGCGCCGATCGTCTTCCTGCCCGAGACGACGATGAAGGGCGGGGCGCGCGGCTCGCCGCTGCTGGCCACCGAGGGCAAGGGCTTCCTGTGGTGCGCCTCGGGCAAGGCGGATTGCGAGGCCTCGGCGGCGGCGCGCAAGCTGCGTGAGGACAAGGCCCAGCAGGAGGCCTATCGCCTGCTCTATGTGGGCCTGACCCGGGCCCGAGATCGGCTGGTGCTGTGCGGCCGCATCGACGCCCGCACCAAGGACGAGAACGTCGGCGGCTGGTACGCCGCCGCCCGCGCCGCCTTCGCCCATGCCAAGGTCGAGGGCGACGTGCGGACGATCGACGCGGAAAGCGGGATCCTCCGCTACGGCCCCGATCCCCTGCCCGCCCCGCCGGCGGCCGAGCTGGTCGAGGCGGCGCCCGCCACCCTGCCCGACTGGGCGCGGCGGGCTGCGGCCCCCGTTTCGGCCGGGGCCCGCTGGGCCGCGCCCTCGGCGCTGGAGGCCGAGGAGGACGCCGTCGGCTCCGCCCCCTCGCCCCTGGCGAAGATCGAGGGCCTGGGCCGCTATCGCCGCGGCGAGATCATCCACCGGCTGCTGCAGCTTCTGCCCGACATCGCCCCGGCCGGGCGCCGCGCCGCCGCCGCGCGCCTGCTGGCGGCCGAACGCGACCTGACCGACGCCCAGCGCACCGAGATGACCGCCGCCGCCTTCGGGGTGCTGGAGGACGATCGCTTCGCCGCCGTGTTCGGCCCTGGCTCGCGCGCCGAGGCCTCGCTGGCCGGCGCCGCCGCGGCGCTGCCGCCGGGCATGGCGATCTCGGGCCGGGTCGACCGGCTGGTGGTGGATCCCGAGCGGGTGCTGGTGGTCGACTACAAGACCAACCGTCCCTCGCCCGACCGCATCGAGGACGCCGATCCGGCCTATCTGTCGCAGATGGCCGTCTATGCGGCGGTGCTGGCCGAGATCTTCCCGGGCCGCCGGATCGAGGCGGCGATCGTGTGGACGGACGGTCCCAAACTGATGGCCGTTCCAGAAAACGTGCGGGCCGCGGCGCTTTCGCGCCTCTTCTGAGTTATTGCCGGACGCGCCCCCCGCGCCTACATCTTCGATCAAGAGGCGGTCGCAACCGTCACTGTTATCAATTTAGCGCCGCGATCCCCCCGACCCGCCGCGCCAGCCAGGAGCCAGACCATGAGCACCGTTGCGGTGACCGACGCCACCTTCGAACAAGACGTCCTGCAGGCCGAGGGCCCCGTGCTCGTCGACTTCTGGGCCACGTGGTGCGGCCCGTGCAAGCAGATCGCCCCGGCCCTGGAGCAGATCTCCGAAGAGCTCGCCGACCAGGTCGTGGTCGCCAAGATCGACATCGACGAGAACCAGATGACCCCCGCCCGCTACGGCGTGCGCGGCATCCCGACCATGATGCTGTTCCGCGGCGGCCAGATGACCTCGATGAAGGTCGGCGCCATGCCCAAGAGCAAGATCGTCGAGTGGCTGGCCGAAGCCGGCGTCAAGCAGACCGCCTGAGCGGTCGCTACCCCGATGTGACGAAGAGCCCCGGTCGGAAACGGCCGGGGCTTTTTCTTTGAGATCCTCCCCCTGAAGGGGGAGGTGGCCCGAAGGGCCGGAGGGGGAAGCGGCTGCCGAAGCGCCGCATTCACTTCCCCCTCAGTCGCTCCGCGACAGCTCCCCCTTCAGGGGGAGCATCTGGTCAGAACCCCCGCAATTCGCCCCAGGCTTCGAAATCATCCCGCCGCGAGCGCCACTGGTTCACCGGTGCGGCCTCGTCGGCGACGCCCAGCGCCATTCCGGAAAACACCATGTGATCGTCCGGCAGGCCCAGGAACTCTGCCGACAGCTTGCCATAGGCCGACCAGAACTCCTGGGCGCAGGTGGCCAGGCCCCGTTCGGTCGCCAGCAGCATCACCGTCTGCATGAACATGCCCAGATCCGACCACTGCGGCGGGCCGAGGTTGCGGTCGATCGAGAAGAACAGGCCCACCGGCGCCCCGAAGAACTCGGCGTTGCGGGCGAACTGCTTGAGGCGGCCGATCTTGTCCTCGCGCGGGATTTCCAGCGCCCCGTAGAGGTCTTCCCCCACCTGGAAGCGGCGGGTGCGGAACGGCTCCCAGAGATTGGCCGGATAGACGGCGTACTGGGCCTCGTCGGGCGAGCCCAGCCGCGCGGCGACCATAGCCTTGAACTGCGCCAGCGCCTCGCCGGCGACGGCGTGCACCTTCCACGGTTGAAGATTGCCGCCCGAGGGCGCGCGGGCGGCAGCCTCGAGGATGGCCCGCACCGTTTCGCCGGGCACCGGGTCGGGCTTGAACGCCCGCGCCGAGAACCGCGCGGCGACGGCCTGCGACACGCTCACTGAATCTGGCATCAAGGCCTCCCTAACCAACGCGCCCTATCGGCTGTCTTCCTCGTTGGTTAGCATCCGGCCGCAAGGTCAAGGCAAGGGGCGCCCAAGTTTTGAAAGTTCTGCTGCGCAACATCTTCCTGGCGCTGTTCATCGTGCTGGTGGCCGGACCGATCCTGGCGGTGATGGTCTATCGCTTCGTGCCGGTGCCGGCGACGCCGCTGATGGTCATCCGCGCCGTCGAGGGCAAGGGCTGGGACCACCGCTGGCGCCCGCTGAGCAAGGTCTCTCCCAGTCTGCCCCGCGCCCTGATCGCCGCCGAGGACGCCCGCTTCTGCGAGCACCACGGCTTCGACGTCGAGGCCCTGCAGAAGGCCTACGAGAACAACGAGAAGGGCAAGAAGGTGCGCGGCGGCTCGACCATCAGCCAGCAGACCGCCAAGAACGTCTTCCTGTGGCCGGACCGCTCGTACCTGCGCAAGGGCCTGGAGGCCTGGTTCACGGTGCTGATCGAAGTGGGCTGGGGCAAGCAGCGGATCATGGAGGTCTATCTGAACTCCATCGAGTTCGGCCCCGGCATCTACGGCGCCGAGGCCGCCGCCCAGCGCTATTTCGGCGTCAGCGCCGCCAAGCTGACCCCGGCCCAGTCGGCCAGGCTGGCGGCGATCCTGCCCAGCCCCCTGAAGTGGAAGGCGGTCAAGCCCGGCCGCTACGTCCAGAAGCGCTCGCGCCGGATCGGCGCGGCCTCGGGTACGGTGCGCCGCGACGGGCTCGAAGCCTGCGTGATCTGAGAAGCCGCCCCTTATCCTTCGACAGGCTAAGGATGAGGGCGACCGAACGACATTCGAAAACCTCATCCTGAACCTGTTGAAGGACGAGGTTTTCGCACAACGGGAGGAACGACAATGGCCATCGCCCCAGGTCCCACGCTGGAGACCGCCCGCCTGATCCTGCGTCCGACCGCCGCCGAGGACCTCGACGGCTGGGGGCAGCTGATGGGCGACGCCGAAGCCGCCCAGTATATCGGCGGCTACCAGACCCGCGAGGCCGCCTGGCGCGGCATGGCCAGCATGGCCGGCTCGTGGGCGATCAACGGTTTCGGCATGTTCTCGCTGATCGCCAGGGACACCGGCCTGTGGGTGGGCCGCATCGGTCCGTGGCGGCCGGAAGGCTGGCCCGGCACGGAGGTAGGCTGGGGCCTGCTGCGCAGTGCCTGGGGCAAGGGCTATGCGGTCGAGGCCGCCCAGGCCGCCATCGACTGGGCCTTCGACCACCTGGGCTGGGACGAGGTGATCCACTGCATCCACCCGGAGAACACGCCCTCGCAGCAGGTGGCCGCGCGGCTGGGGTCGAAGAACCGGGGACCGCATCCTCTGCCCGCGCCGTACCAGGACCTGCCCAACGAGGTGTGGGGGCAGACCAGGGCGGAGTGGAAGGGGCGGTAAAGATGCTCCCCCTGAAGGGGGAGCTGTCGCGAAGCGACTGAGGGGGAAGTCGGTCAGCTTTCGCGGAAGCTGAAAACGGCCCCCCTCCGGCCCTCCGGGCCACCTCCCCCAGAGGGGGAGGATCTTTGGCTCGCCCCTAAACCTTCGGTCGCCAGTCCTCCGGGGCCAGCTCGAAGCCCTCGAACCTGAACCCCGGCGCGACGGTGCAGCCGACCAGGGTCCACGCCCCCAGCGACACGGCCGTCTGCCACCAGCCGACCGGCACCACCACCTGCGGGCGGCAGCCGGCGCGCAGGTCCGGACCAAGCGTGTGGGGCGTCGCGCCCACGCCGTCGGGCGGCGACAGGGTCAGGCGGATCGGGGCTCCGGCGTACCAGTGCCAGACCTCGACCGCGTCGATGCGATGCCAGGCCGACATCTGCTCGGCTTCCAGCAGGTAGTAGATCGCCGTCGAGGCCGGACGGCCCTCGGCGTTCGGCGCGTCTTCGAACATCCGCACGTACCAGCCGCCCTCCGGGTGGGGCTGCATGTTCAGCAGGCGCACGATCTCCTTGGGGCCCAGGTCGCCCGAAATCCCCGCAACGCTCATCGTACTCATCCCTTGAAACTGTCCTTGGCCGCGCGGATCTCGGCGAAGGCCTGGGCGGGCGCGAGGCCCGGCCGCAGCGCCGGGGCGCGCAGGAACGGATTGGTGGCCTTCTCCAGGCCGATGGTGGTGGGCACGGTGGCCTCGCCGCGCTCGCGGGCGGCGAACACCTGCTCGGTGCGGGCCTTCAAGGCCGGATCGCTGTCGACCGACAGGGCGAAGCGGGCGTTCGACGCGGTGTATTCGTGGGCGCAGTAGACGGTGGTGTCGTCGGGCAGGTCGGCCAGCCGCGACAGCGAGGCCCACATCTGTTCGGGATCGCCCTCGAACATCCGGCCGCAGCCCAGGGCGAACAGGGTGTCGCCGACGAAGGCCACGCCGCCTTCCGCGTCGTGATAGGCCACGTGGCCGAGCGTGTGGCCGCCGCTGTCGATGACGGCGAACTTGGTCTCGCCCAGTTCGACCACGTCGCCGCCGCCCACCACGCGGTCGAGGGGCGCGATGCGGGTCACCTCCTGCGGGCCGACGATGGTCGCGCCGGTGGCGGCCTTGACCGCCTCGTTGCCGCCGGCGTGGTCGGGATGCCAGTGGGTGTTGAGGATGAAGTCCAGGCCCCAGCCCAGCTTTTCCAGCTGCATCAGGATGGCGTCGGCCTCCGGCGTGTCTATGCAGGCGGTCTTGCCCGTCGCCACGTCGCGCACGAGAAAGCCGTAATTGTCGGAGAGGCAGGGAAACTGGTGGATTTGCAGCGGCATGCGAGCAGCCTCGGTCACGGACGGGGGTCGGCGGGCGTGACGCGGAGGATTCGCCCGCCTACATAGATGGCCTCGACGCCACGGAGAGACAATGCGCCGCGACGTGCTCGACCTCAGAGCCTTCTACGCCGCCCCGCTGGGCCGGGTGGCGCGGGAGATGCTCGGCCGCAAGGTGGCCGAAGCCTGGGGCGACGCCAACGGGCTGGACGTGCTGGGCCTGGGCTACGCCACGCCCTTCCTCGACGAGTGCCGCGCCAAGGCCCGCCGGGTGGTGGCGGCCATGCCCGCGACGCAAGGGGTCGAGGTCTGGCCGGTGGGCGAGCGCAACCAGGCCGCCCTGGTCGAAGAGACCGCCCTGCCCTTTCCCAACGCCATGTTCGACCGGATCCTGGCCGTCCACGCGCTGGAGGAGGCCGACGACCCGTCGGCGGTGCTGCGCGAGCTGTGGCGGGTGATGGCGCCGTCGGGCCGGCTGATCGTCGCCGTGGCCTCGCGCGACGGCGTCTGGGCCCGCGCCGAGGGCACCCCGTTCGGCCACGGCCGCCCGTTCAGCCGCAGCCAGCTGGAGAACCTGCTGCGCGAGGCCGACCTGGAGCCCGCCGGCTGGACCCGCGCGCTCTATGCGCCGCCCGCCGGCTTCACCGTCGGCTGGGCCGAAGGCTTCGAGCAGGTCGGCGCACGCCTGTGGCCGCGCTTCGCCGGCCTGATCCTGATGGAGGCCGTCAAGCAGACCTTCGCGGTCAAGCCGCGTGGCAGCCGGGCCCGCGCCCGGGTGTTCGCCCCGGTCATGCCGCCCGCGCCCGCCGGCGTGGCGCCTGTTCGAAAGGCGCCGGGAACCGTAAGGACCGGAATACTATTGGAAGCTGTGGCGCCAGGGCCTAGCCTTGAGTCGCCGACCAAGCCGTAACCGGCCGCGTAGAGGGGAATTCGCGCCATGAAGATGATCGTCGCCGTTATCAAGCCCAGCCGCCTGGACGCCGTGCTCGAGGCGGTCACGGAAGCCGGCGCTTCGGGCCTGACGGTGACCGAGGTGCGCGGCTACGGCCGTCAGAAGGGCAAGACCGAGGTCTATCGCGGCGCCGAGTACGAGGTGAAGCTGCTGCCCAAGGTCAAGCTGGAGATCGCCGTGCCCACCGACGTGGCCGACGCGGTGATCGAGGCCCTGCAGCGCACCGCCAACACCGGCAAGATCGGCGACGGCAAGGTGTTCGTGCTCGACCTGGAGCAGGCCCTGCGCATCCGCACGGGCGAGCGCGACGCCGCCGCCATCGCCGGCTGAGCATTCGAGACCTGAGACGAAACCTCGCCCTTCGACAGGCTCAGGGTCAGGTTTTTAAGTCGCCCTGGCGTTTCCCTGGTCCTCATCCTGAGCTTGTCGAAGGACGAGGACCACGCAGCGACATCGATCACCCTCTCACCCGCGGGATGATTTAGGACAAGCCGCGGCCACAAGCGGAGCCTTACACTGCCTCGCGCGTTTCAAGTGACAGTACGGGCGTAGGGGCGACATGGCGCAAATCGAAACCGTCTTCTGTCCCGGCTCGACCTGCTGGCGGGTCGAGACCGCCGAACGCCTGGCGCTGTTCATCGACAACGACGAGGCCTTCGACGCGCTGAAGGCCCTGCTGCTGTCGGCCAGGCACTCGATCTGGATCCTGGCCTGGGTGTTCGACCCGCTGACGAGGCTCGACCCCGACCGGGTGAAGAAGAGCCGCGATCCCGTCCACGCCGACCGCATCGGCCTGCTGCTGCGCCGGCAGGCGGCGCTGAACCCGGCGCTGGACGTGCGGGTGCTGGCCTGGGACATGCCATTCCCGATCGCCGCCTCGCAGCTGTTCGGCCCGCAGCGCGGCGCGGCGTTCTTCGCCGGCTCCAAGGTCAAGTACCGGCTGGACAACACCCTGCCGGCCAGCGCCAGCCATCACCAGAAGGTGGTGGTGGTCGACGGCGTCACGGCTCTCGTCAGCGGCGGCGACATCGGCGTCGACCGCTGGGACACCACCGCCCACCTCGACAATGACCCGCGCCGACGGCTGCCCACCGGCCACCACTATCCGGCCCGCCACGAGGTCGCCGCCCTGGTCGACGGCCCGGTCGCCGGGGCCCTGGCCGAACTGTTCGCCGAGCGCTGGCGCAAGGCCACGGGCGAGACCCTGGATCCGCCCGAGCGCCCGCTTGTCGCCCCCTGGCCCGAGCACCTTGCGCCGCTGCTGCGCCGCCTGCCGGTGGCCATCGCCCGCACCCAGCCGCACTGGCGACGCGACGCCGAGATCAACGAGTGCCTGCTGCTGCACCTGGAGATGATCCGCACCGCCCAGTGGCTGATCTATATCGAGAACCAGTACCTGACCTCGCCGATCGTGGTCGAAGCCCTGGCCGAGCGTCTGGCCGAACCGGACGGGCCCGAGGTGGTGACGGTGGGCCCCGCCCGCAGCCCCAGCTATTTCGACCAGATCACCATGGACAGCGCCCGCACCGCGGCGATCAACCGCCTGCGCGAGGTCGACGTCCACGGCCGTTTCTTCGCCTTCAGCGCCCGCACGCCCAAGGGCGCGCCGATCATCGTCCATTCCAAGGTGGCGATCGCCGACGACCGGGTGCTGCGGCTGGGCTCGGCCAACCTCAACAACCGCTCGATCGGCCTCGACACCGAGTGCGACATCGGCTTCGAGGCCCGCGACGAGGACCAGCGCCTGGCCATCGCCGCCTTCCTTGGACGGTTGATCGGCCACTTCCTGGGGGTCGAAACGGAGCTGGTGCTGGAAGCCTTCATCGAGCACGGCGGCCTTGGCCCCGCCATCGAGGCGCTGGACGGCAGGACCGGTCCGCGCCGGCTGGAGCCGGTGGGCGCGGCCCCGCTGAAGGGGATGAAGAAGTTCGTCGCCGACTGGAGCCTGGGCGACGCCATCGCCCCCGACGACGCCTGGCGCCCCTGGGGCCGCCGCAAGCGGCTGAAGCACGACCTGGCCAGGCTGACGGCCCCGCCGCCCCCGCCGCCGGAGCACCTGCAGCTCTGAAACCCCTCTCTCAAAGAGAGAGGGCCTTCACGCCTCGATCTCCAGGTCCACCACCAGCGGCAGGTGATCCGAGGCCACCCGGGCCAGGGCGTCGTAGGGGGAGAACACGTTCAGCGTCTTCAGGCCCTTGGTCAGGAACACGTGGTCGATGCGCATGAACGGGAAGGTCGACGGGAAGGTCGCGGTCGGCGCCTTGGCCCAGCCGGCCGAGACGCTCTGGGCGTCGCGCGCGGCGGCCTTCAGCAGGCGATAGGTGGCCGAATAGGGCGTGGCGTTGAAGTCGCCCAGCAGCACGCCCGGCGCCTTCCAGCGATCGGACGCCATCCAGGCCTCGCCGACCAGGGCGGCGGCCTGGCGCTTCTGTTCCTGCGGGATCAGACCAAGGTGGGTGTTGATGATCTGCACCGGGGTGTCGCCGACCATCACCTCGACCCACAGGGCGCCGCGCGGCTCCAGGCCCGGCACGGCGCGATAGAACGGCAGCGGGCCCGACTTGACCAGCTTCTCGGGCAGGTGGGTGAGGATGGCGTCGCCGTAGAGCTCTTCTTCCACCGTCATCGCCGGATGGAAGTGGAAGCCCATCTTCAGGAGCTCGGCCAAGCGGTGGGCCTGGTCGACATGGCCGGTGCGCAGCCGGCCGACGTCGAGTTCCTGCAGGGCCACGACGTCGGGCTCGTGGGCCGAGATCACCTCGGCCAAGCGTTCCACGTCGAGCCTGCGGTCGCCGCCCACGCAACGGTGGACGTTGTAGGTCATCAGCCGCAGCTTCATGGGATCAGAAGATCGCCTGAAACGGCGCTCGGTTCCACACGCTCAGCGGGCGTTCCGCGGCTGAGCAGGAAAAGGCAGGTCTCCGAGCGCCAGTTCTCGATCGCCTTGGTCGGGTCGATGGCGCGCGCCGGGCCTTTTCCGGCAAAGGCGGCGCTGGCGTCGACCCGCACGCCCAGGTCCTGCGTCAGGGCCATGAAGTCGGCCAGGGTGCACAGGTGGATGTTGGGCGTCGACCACCAGGGCATCGGCAAGGCCTTGGTCTCGGGCATGCGGCCCCGGCTGATCAGCGACCAGCGCACCCGCCAGTGGCCGAAATTGGGGAACGAGACGATGGCCCGGTCGGCGATGCGCAAGAGCTCGTCCAGCACGTGGCGCGGATTGCGCGTGGCCTGCAGGGTCTGGGACAGCACGGCGTAGTCGAAGGTCTTGTCGGGAAAGTGGTCAAGATCCTGGTCGGCGTCGCCCTGCACGACCGACAGCCCCCGCGCCATGCAGGCGGCCACGCCATGGGCGCTGATCTCCAGCCCCCGGCCGTCGACGTCCTTCTGCTGGGTCAGCAGCTCCAGCAGCGCGCCCTCGCCGCAGCCGACGTCGAGCACCCGCGCGCCGGGACGCACCAGGCGCAGGATCTCGCGGAAGTCCTCGCGAATGAAGGTCATCGAGATCCTCCCCCTCTGGGGGAGGTGGCCCGGAGGGCCGGAGGGGGGCCGTTTTCAACCGCCGTCGCGCCTGCCGGCTCAGCAACGACTTCCCCCTCAGTCGGCTTCGCCGACAGCTCCCCCTTCAGGGGGAGCATCCTGAACGCTGCCCTCATCGCCCGATCCCCCGCTCGCGTTCCACCGACGCCATGAATCCCGTCAGGGCCGCGTCCATCACCGGCTCGTCCAGCAGGAAGGCGTCGTGGCCCTTGTCGCTGTCGATCTCGGCGAAGGCCGCACGGCAACCGGCGGCGGTCAGGGCGCGGACGATATGGCGGCTCTCGGCGGTCGGATACAGCCAGTCGCTGGTGAAGCTGAGCACGCAGAACCGCACGTCGCGGGCGGCCTTGAAGGCGTTGGCCAGCACCCCGCCGTGCGGCGCGGCCAGGTCGAAATAGTCCATGGCCCGAGTGATGTAGAGATAGGAGTTGGCGTCGAAGCGGTCGACGAAACTGGCCCCCTGGTGGCGCAGATAGCTCTCGACCTGGAAGTCGGCGTCGAAGCCCCAGGACAGACCGTCGCGTTGAAGTTCCCGCCCGAACTTGCGCTGCAGGGCCGGCTCGGAGACGTAGGTGATGTGGGCGGCCATGCGGGCCACGGCCAGGCCCTTCTCGGGCCGCGCGCCCTGGCTGGCATAGGCGCCGCCGCGCCATTCGGGATCGGCCATGATCGCCTGGCGGCCCACCTCGTGGAAGGCGATGTTCTGGGCCGAGTGGCGCGAGGTCGAGGCCACGACGACGGCGCTGAACAGCTTCTGGGGATAGTCCACCGCCCACTGCTGCACCTGCATGCCGCCCATCGAGCCGCCGACCACCGCCAGCAGGGTGTCGACGCCCAGGGCGTCGATCAGCATGGCCTGGGCCCGCACCATGTCGGCGATGGTGAGGATCGGGAACGACAGGCCGTACGGCTCGCCGGTGGCCGGATTGGTCGAGGCCGGACCGGTGGAGCCCATGCAGCCGCCGATCACGTTGGAGCAGATGACGAAGTGCCGGGCCGGGTCGATCGGCCGGCCGGGACCAACCAGGCGCGTCCACCAGCCGGGCTTGCCGGTGGTCGGATGGGGGGAGGCCACATACTGGTCGCCGGTCAGGGCGTGGCAGATCAGGACGGCGTTGGTCCCGTCCTCGTTCAGCGAGCCGTAGGTCTGGTAGGCCACTTCCAGCCCGCTGATCTTCGCGCCGGAATCCAGCACCAGCGGCCGGTCGGCGGGGAAGCGCCAGACACCGCCGCCGAGCGGCTGGGAAACGTCCAGATCAAGGTCGGCCATGTCGCCTTGGACCGCCTGTCGACGAAGGTGTCAACCATACGCTTTGCGCCTGGCCGTGCGCCGCTTAAGAGGAGATCGTCGCGACGGCGTTTCTCGCCATTTGCCCAGCTTTAAAACCGCTCTATGGAGTGCGCCATGGACCGTCTGATCCTGATGCGCCACGGCAAGGCCGAGCGGCACGCCGCCCAGGGCGGCGACTTCGAGCGCGCGCTCGCCGAGCGCGGCCGCCAGGACGTGGCGCTGATCGCCTCGGCCCTGGCGTCGGAGGGCCTTTCGCCCGATCTCGTTCTCGTCTCGGCCGCCCGCCGCACCCGCGAGACCTGGGAGGCCGCCGCCGGCGCCTTCCCCGATGCGACCGCAGAGGTGCTGCGCAATCTCTACCACGCCGAGGCGCAAGAGGTGCTGACCGCCGTGCGCGAGGCCGACGCGCCCGCCGGCACGGTGATGGTGGTCGGCCACAATCCGGGCCTGCACGACCTCTCCTTGCGCCTGGCCATGGGCGCCCCCGCGGACGGCGGCGAGATGGCCAAGCTGCGCTCGCGCTTTCCCACCGCCACGGCGGCGGTCTTCGACATCGACGCGTCCGGCGCCCCGCGGCTGGCGCGCGTCTTCTACGCATCCGAACACGGCGGGCACGGCGGCGAATGACCCTGGTCTACAAGATCCTTCCGAAGACGCTCTGGGACGCGGCCAAGGCGGTCGGCGAGTTCACCGGCGCGCCCATCGACCACGCCGACGGCTACATCCACCTTTCCGCCGCCAACCAGGCCCAGGAGACCGCCGCCCTCTATTTCAAGGGCCAGGAAGACCTGCTGCTGGTCGGCTTCGACGCCGACGCGCTCGGCCCCGAGCTGAAGTGGGAGGCCTCGCGTGGCGGGGCCCTGTTCCCGCATCTCTTCCGCAGTCTCGATCCGTCCGAGGCGATCTCGGAAAAGCCGCTCGTCCTCGACGCCGACGGCGTGCCGCAGCTGGGTCTTTCCTGATGGCCCTGCACGACATCGCCGCCCGCGCCCTGCACGCGCTGGATCCCGAAGACGCCCACGGCTGGGCGATCCGCGGCCTGAAGTGGGGTCTTGGCCCCCGCGACGGCGGCGTCGACGATCCGATCCTGGCCACCAGCGTCGCGGGCCTGCAGCTCTCGAACTGCGTAGGCCTGGCCGCCGGCTTCGACAAGAATGCCGAGGTTCCCGACGCCATGCTGGCCGCCGGCTTCGGCTTCGTGGAGGCCGGCACGGTCACCCCGCTGGCCCAGGCCGGCAATCCGCGCCCCCGCCTGTTCCGGCTGACCGAAGACCAGGCGGTGATCAACCGCATGGGCTTCAACAACGAGGGCCTCGAACCCTTCGCCGCGCGCCTGGCCGCCCGCAAGCACGCCCACGCCGACCGCCTGGGCGTGTTCGGGGCCAACATCGGGGCCAACAAGGACACCGAAGACCGCATCGGCGACTACGTCACCGGCCTGACCCGTCTGTGGGGCCTGTCGGACTACTTCACCGTCAACATCTCCTCGCCCAACACGCCGGGCCTGCGCGCCCTGCAGACCAAGGCGGCGCTGGAGGAACTTCTGGGCCGCCTGGCGCAGGCCCGTGCCGGCCTGAAGAAGGACGGCGCCGACTATCCGATCTTCCTCAAGGTCGCCCCCGACCTGGAAGAGGGCGAGGTCGAGGCCATCGTCGAGACCGTGCTGGCCTGCGGCCTGAACGGGATCATCGTCTCCAACACCACCATCGCCCGATCCGACAGCCTGAAGTCCGCGCACAAGGGCGAGGGCGGCGGGCTTTCCGGCGCGCCGCTGCGGGTCGCCTCGACCCGGGTGCTCGCCGAGTTCCACGCCGCCGCCAAGGGCCGCGTGGCGCTGATCGGGGCCGGCGGCATCGCCAGCGGGGCCGACGCCCTGGCCAAGATCAAGGCCGGCGCCTGCGCGGTGCAGCTCTATTCGGCCCTGGTCTATGGCGGCCCGGGCCTGGTGGTGCGGATCAAGAAAGACCTGGCCGCCCGCCTGCGGGCCGAAGGCTTCGCCAGCGTCTCGGACGCGATCGGGACCGCATGACCCCTGACCAGAGCCTCGCCTGGCTGCGTCGCTTCGGACCGCTCGCGGTCCTGGCGCTGCTGCTCGTGGCGGCTCTGGCTTCGGGCCTGGCCGGCAAGCTGTCGCTCGAGACCCTGCAGGCCGAGGGCGAGGCGCTGCAGGCCTTCGCCCACCATCACCCGCTGCAGTGCGCGGTGATCTATGTGCTGATCTACGTCGCCACGGTGTCAGTCTCGCTGCCTGGCGCGCTGATCCTGTCGCTCAGCGCCGGCTTTCTCTTCGGACCGCTGGGCGGCTTCCTGGCCCTGATGGGCGTGACCGGCGGCTCGACCGTGGTCTATGCGGCCTGCCGCACCGCTTTCGGCGATTTCCTGCGCCGCAAGCCCGGGGCCCTGCTGACGAGGATCGAGGACGGGTTCAAGGCCGACGCCTTCTCCTACCTGCTGACCCTGCGGCTGATCCCGGCCTTCCCGCTGCTGCTGGTCAATGTCGCCTCGGGCCTGATGAAGATCCCGCTGCGCACCTACCTGCTGGCCTCGGTGCTGGGCATGGCGCCCAGCTCCTTCGTCTATGCCGGGATCGGGTCTGGCCTTGGCCACCTGTTCGCGGAGGGCGACCCGGTGACCCTCGCCACCCTGGCCTCGCCGCGCATCTACATGCCGATCATCGGCCTGGGCGTGCTGGCCCTGCTGCCGCCGCTTTGGAAGGCCGCGCGCAGGCGCCGCGTTGCCCCCGCCGCCGACGTGAAGTAACCCAGACGAATGGCCGAACCGGTCACGCCGCCCGCCGCTCCCGACAAGCCGCCCGGAAGACGCCTTCCGTGGCCCGGCGGCCTGTCGGCGCGCCTGCTGCTGCTGACCGCCCTCTTCGTGTTCCTGGCCGGCGCCTTCATCCTGCCGCCGGCCCTGGCCGACCTCGAAAAGCAGTGGCTGCTCGATCGGGTGCGGGCCGCCGAACTGGCCTCGACCATCGCTGACGCCGACCCCGAGCGCCGGGTCACCGACCAGGTCTCGCAGCGCCTGCTCGACCAGGCCGGCGTCGTGATCGTGGCCCTGCAGGTGGACGGCGCGCGCCGCCTCGTCCTGCCCACCGAGCCGCGCGCCATCGAACAGCCCTACCTCGTCGACCTGCGCGGCCAGAACCCCGGCTCGTGGCTGGCCGCCCCGTTCTTCACCCTGAAGAGCAAGCCCGGCAGCCTGGTGCGGGTGATGGCCGAGCCGCGCTTCCGCCAGGAGGCCGAGTTCGTCGAGATCGTTCTGCCCGACGCCCCGCTGAAGGCCCACCTGATCGCCAACTTCTGGCGCCTGGCGGGGGTGACCCTGTTCGCCGCGGGCCTGGCCGGCGGCCTGATCTATCTGTCGCTGAACTTCCTGCTGGTGCGGCCCATGCAGCGCATCACCAAGGCCATGGAGCGCTTCCGCGCCGATCCCGAGGATCCCGAGGCCCGCGTCGTGGTGTCGCGCCGCCGCGACGAGATCGGCCGCGCCGAGGCCGAACTCGACGCCATGCAGACCGACCTGCGCACCGCCTTGCAGGCCAAGGCCCGCCTGGCGGCCCTGGGCGAGGCGGTGGCCAAGATCAATCACGACCTGCGCAACATGCTGACCAGCGCCCAGATGGCGTCCGACCGCCTGGCCGCCCTGGGCGACCCCAAGGTGGCCCAGGCCCTGCCGCGTCTTGAACGGGCTCTCGACCGCGCCATCACCCTGGCCAGCGACGTCATGGCCTATGGCAAGTCCAAGGAGCCGGCCCCGGTGATCCGCACGTTAAGCCTGCGCGCGGCGCTGGAGATGGCGGCCGAGGATTCCGGCCTCACCCCGCAGGGCGTGGCCCTGGAGACGGTGATCGACCCGCGCGAGCAGATCCAGGCCGACCCCGACCAGCTGCACCGCATCCTCACCAACCTGCTGCGCAACGCCCGCGAGGCCATCGAGGGCGCGCCCGACCGCAGCGGCAAGGGCCGGGTGTTCGTGGAGCTGCGCCGCGCCGACGGCATGAGCCACCTTAGGCTGTCGGACGACGGCCCCGGCGTGCCGGCCCGGGCCCGGGCCAACCTCTTCCAGCCGTTCGTGGGTTCGGTGCGCCGCGGCGGCACGGGCCTGGGCCTGGCCATCGCGCGCGAGTTGGCCCAGGGCCACGGCGGGGATCTGGCGCTGGTCGAAACCGGCCCCGGCGGCTCGGTGTTCGACCTGACCCTGGCGGGCGCTCCCGAGCCCGCACCGGCGCCCGAAGAGGGCGAGCCGGCGAAGTCGAAGCCTTAGCCGCCGCAAGGGCGGGAATGACGGGAGATCAGAACGTCGGAGAGGCTTCGAGCCTCAGACCTCGTACTGCTTGGGCAGGGGAGCGCTCTGCTCGGCCGGCGCGAGTGGCGCGCGTAGCTCGATGGGCTCGCTGGTCATCGCGTCGGGCGCGGACGGCGGGGCCAGGATCCCGGTCGCCAGGACGCCGGCGACCACAAGGCTGCAGCTTCCCAGGCCAAGGCCCAGGGCGATGGTCTTCTTCAAGGTCATGCTCAACAGTATCCGCGTCGGGGAGGGCGCTTTTACTCGTAGGGAACCAAGCCTCTGACGTGCCCTGAGGTTCCCAGGTTCCGCCAGACGGATCACATCCGCCTCACGGGCGGACGTGCTTTTGCCTGTAAACCGTCCACAGGTCCAGCATGGGGCGCCTTAAGGGCGATCTCGCCTCATTTGGGCGAACGCTGGTTGCAAAGCGCCACCTTGGCGGGGCCCTTCTTCAGGGCTTGGCCGGGGCCGCCGGAGCCTCGGCGGTTCCCTCTTCCTCTTCCAGTTCGGCGCCTTCGAAGCGGATCGGCAGGCGAATGCGCTGGCCGTCCACCGGGTCGCCTTCCTTGGTCCATGGGTTCATCCGCATGGAACCCGCCACGATCATCGCCGAAGCGGCGAAGTCCAGACCCGCCGGCTCCTCGCGCGCGGCCTCGCAGTCGGCCAGCCGGCCCTCGGTTGTCACCGCGCAGGACACCACGCCCAGGCCGTTCTTCACCCCCGCCTTGCGGGCGGCCTGGGGATAGGCCATGGCCAGGCCTTCGGCGTCGGCCATCTGGATCCAGCGCGGCTTGGTCAGCTGGCGGCCGACCGCGCCCGGCGGCCGGAAGCGGAACGGCACGTCCACGTGGATCAGCTTGACCATCTTGGCGTCGCCCGGCCCCATCGACACCTTGAAGTGGTCGGCCAGCCCGAGGGCGGCCTTGCCGAACCCCCTGCCCTTGGGCAGTTCGGAGATCACCTCGCAGTCGTCCAGCGCGCCGGTTTCCTTGATCCCGCAGCGCAGGGCGGCCTGGCCGCTGTCCACGCCCGCGGCGGCCTTGGGCCAGGCGGCCTCGACCTGCGCCAGGCTGGGCGCGGACTTCCACGGCGGATCGAGGATCAGCCGCTCCTTGCCGGCCGACACGAAACCGCCCTCGGCCAGGCCCGCCCAGGTGATCGGCACCGTCACCTCGGTCTCGACGCGCTGGCCGGCGCGGATCTTGGGGCTCATCAGGAACTGCGGGGCCAGCGCCAGGGCCGACTGGCCGAAACCCAGGCCCTCGGGCGTTTCCGACAGCACCGCGCAACGGTCCAGGAAGCCCTCGGTCGTGACCCGGCAGCGGATGACGGCCCGGCCGTCCTTGCCGGCCTTGACCGCGGCGACCGGGAAGACGCCCGCCAGGTCCTGGCCCGTCGGCTTGCGCACCCAGTCGGGATTGGCGTCGCCGGGCGCCAGAAACTCCAGCGAATAGGAAATCTTGCGGCCGATGGCCGAGGCGCCGCTCTCGTCCTTGACCTTGACCTTGTAGCGATCGGACAGGCCGATGGCCGCCGCGCCGAAGCCGCGGTTCATCGGGTATTCGCTGAGCACCTTGCAGTCGGCCAGCGCGCCCTTGTCGGCGACCACGCATTCGACCTCGGCGTCGCCGGTGACGCTGGCCCCGGCCGGAAACGCGGCCTTGATTTCCGACGCCTTGGGCCGGGCGGCGAACACCAGGCGCCCCTCCTCGGCCGCGTTCGAGGACGTGGGAAGACCCGCCAGCATCAGCAGGGCCGCGACCGAACCGAAACGAATGAAAGACACGACGCCCCCTCGGGTCCGGGCCCCCGCCCGGCTACTCGACCCAAGGCTGAGCCATAACCCAGCCACCCGGCGTCAGCAACCGGTCAAGGCGCGTTCGGCAAGGGTTCCGGCGCGCGCCCGATCCCCTTATGTTCGCCGCCATGACCGACGCCGCCGCGCCCGAATCCGCCCAGACCCGCCCCCTCACCCAGGACGGCCCCGCCCTGCGCCTCTTCCTGGTGGACGGCTCGGCCTACCTGTTTCGCGCCTACCACGCCCTGCCCCCCCTGACCCGCAAGAGCGACGGCCTGCCCGTCGGCGCGGTGCAGGGCTTCTGCAACATGCTGTGGAAGCTGATGCGCGACATGCAGGGCGACGCGCCCACGCACCTGGCGGTGATCTGGGATCACTCGGAAAAGACGTTCCGCAACAAGCTGTACGATCTCTACAAGGCCAATCGTCCGCCGCCGCCGGAAGACCTGATTCCGCAGTTCCCGCTGGTGCGCGACGCCACCCGGGCTTTCGGCGTGCCGGCCATCGAGCTGCCCGGCTACGAGGCCGACGACCTGATCGCCGCCTATGCCTGCGCCGCCCGCGACGCTGGCGGCGAGGCCGTCATCGTTTCGTCCGACAAGGACCTGATGCAGCTGGTCGGCGACAGCGTCTCGATGTTCGACCCCATGAAGGGCGTCCGCATCGGCCGCAACGAGGTGTTCGAGAAGTTCGGCGTCTATCCCGAGCAGGTGGTCGACGTGCAGTCGCTGTGCGGCGACAGCGTCGACAACGTTCCGGGAGCTCCCGGGATTGGCGTCAAGACCGCCGCCCAGCTGATCACCGAGTATGGCGACCTCGACACGCTGCTGGCCCGGGCCGGCGAGATCAAGCAGCCCAAGCGCCGCGAGACCCTGATCAACTTCGCCGACCAGATCCGCCTGTCCAAGGCCCTGGTCACGCTGGATTGCGACACCCCCCTGCCCGAACCGCTCGACGACCTGGTGGTGCGCGAGCCCGACAAGGCCGTGCTGGCCGCCTTCCTCGAGGAGATGGAGTTCCGCACCCTGGCTCGCCGGGTCGGCGACGGCAACGCCGCGGCCGCGCCCCGCACGCTGGAGGCCCGTCCCTCGGACAAGGCCGTCACCGCGCCGGTGACCAGCGTCTCCTACGTCTCGGCCGCCGCTCGCGCCGCGGCCAATCCGGTGGCCGAGCCGGTCGCCATCGACACCGCGTCCTACGTCTGCGTGCGCGACCTGCCGACGCTGCAGGTCTGGGTCGACAAGGCCCGGGCCAAGGGGATCGTCGCCTTCGACACCGAGACCGACGCCCTGTCCTCGGCCAATGCCGGCCTGTGCGGCGTGTCGCTGGCCATCGCGCCGGGCGAGGCCTGCTACATCCCCGTCGGCCACGAGGAAAAGGCCCAGGACGGCGGCCTGGCCTTCGAGGCGCCCGCCAAGCTGGAGCAGCTTTCCGAGGCCGAGGCCCTGGCCGTCCTGAAGCCGCTGCTGGAAGACCCGGCGGTGCTGAAGGTCGCCCAGAACGCCAAGTACGACATCGCCGTGATGGCGCGCCGGGGGATCGCCGTCGCCCCGATCGAAGACACCATGCTGATCAGCTACGTGCTGGAAGCGGGCCTGCACGGCCACGGCATGGACGAGCTGTCGGAGCTGTGGCTGGGCCACAAGCCCATCCCGTTCAAGGAAGTCGCGGGCTCGGGAAAGAGCCAGATCAGCTTCAAGCACGTGGCCCTCGACAAGGCCACGGCCTATGCCGCCGAGGACGCCGACGTCACCCTGAGGCTCTACGACGTCCTGCGTCCGCGCCTGGCGGCCGAGGGCCTGCTGACGGTCTACGAGACCCTGGAACGGCCGATGCCGGGCGTGCTGGCGACGATGGAGAACGACGGCGTCCGCGTCGATCCCGAGACGCTGCGCCGGCTCTCCAACGAGTTCTCGCTGCGCATGGCCGATTTCGAGGAACAGGCCCAGAAGCTGGCCGGCCGGCCGTTCAACCTGGGCAGCCCCAAGCAGATCGGCGACGTGCTGTTCGGCGAGATGAACCTGAAGGGCGGCAAGAAGACCGCCACCGGCCAGTGGTCGACCGACAGCGACGTGCTGGAAAGCCTGGCCAACGAACACGAGCTGCCGCGCGTGCTGCTCGACTGGCGACAGCTGTCCAAGCTGAAGGGCACCTACACCGAGAACCTGATCGCCGCGATCAGCGAGCGCACGGGCCGGGTGCACACCTCCTACGCCCTGGCCGCCACCACGACGGGCCGCCTGTCGTCGTCGGACCCCAATCTGCAGAACATTCCGGTGCGCAGCGAGGAAGGCCGAAAGATCCGCAAGGCCTTCGTGGCCGAGCCGGGCAAGGTGCTCATCAGCGCCGACTACAGCCAGATCGAACTGCGCCTCCTGGCCCACATCGGCCAGATCCCGCAGCTGCAGCAGGCCTTCCGTGACGGGCTCGACATCCACGCCATGACGGCCTCGGAGATGTTCGACACCCCGATCGAGGGCATGGACCCGCTGATCCGTCGCCGGGCCAAGGCCATCAACTTCGGCATCGTCTACGGCATCAGCGCCTTCGGCCTAGCCAACCAGCTGGGCATCGGCCAGGGCGAGGCCGGGGCCTATATCAAGACCTATTTCGAGCGCTTCCCTGGCATCCAGGCCTATATGGACGCCACCAAGGCCTTCGTGCGCGAGCACGGCTACGTGACCACGATCTTCGGCCGCAAGATCAACATCCCCGACATCCACGCCAAGTCGGTGGGCCAGCGGCAGTTCTCCGAGCGCGCGGCCATCAACGCCCCGATCCAGGGCGCGGCCGCCGACGTCATGCGCCGGGCCATGGCCCGCATGCCCGCCGCGCTCGAGCAGGAAGGCCTGAAGGCCCGCATGCTGCTGCAGGTGCACGACGAACTGGTGTTCGAGGCCCCGCAGGACGAGGCCGACGCCGTCTGCGCCGTCGCCCGGCGGGTGATGGAGGGTGCTGCCGAGCCGGCCGTGGCGCTTTCCGTGCCGCTGACCGTCGAGGCGCGCGCGGCCCTGAACTGGGACGAGGCTCACTAGATCAGGCCTCGGATCGAAATATTTTCGGCCCGTCTCTTTGTCGCACCCCGCTCCGCCACAGGTGGAGCGGGGTGTGTCGTTATCAGCGGTAACCCCTTACACGCCGCAACCTGAGGAAGTTGCTGACACTGGGTCGCCGACCATCGGCATATAACCCGGGTCGCCGGGTGCGACATTCCGCCACGGCACGGTTAATCCCGTGGAAACCGCGATCTCGCCAGAGCTTGCAGCGAGGACGTGTGCTGTCGCGCACATCGTCGGGGCAGATATCCGGAGGCGGGTCGTGCGTTTTGGTGATTTGAAGATTCCCCAGAAGCTGATGGTCGTGTTCGGCGCGATGCTGGCCGCGATCGTGGCCATGGGCATTACGCTGTTCATCAACCAGCAGGCCTACAAGGGCTCGGTGCAGCGCACGGCCGTGGCGCACGCCAGCCTGCGCGCCGCCGATACGGCCGCCTTCCGCCTGACCCGCCAGGAGAACTCGCTGCGCGGCTTCCTGCTGTCGGGCGACGCCTACTACGTCGACCGCCTGGAGAACGCCCACAAGCCCAAGTTCGTGGCCGCCCTGGACGATCTGCGCAAGCTGGCGGGCAAGGACGAGGCCGACCTCGCCCGCATCGCCGCCGTCGACGCCGCCTACGCCGCCTACCGCGCCCAGGCTATCGAGCCGGCCGAGAAGCTGGGCGCCGATCCGGCCACCCGCGCCCAGGCCATCGACCTGGTCAAGCACGACGGCGTCGCCGACAAGGCCGTCGAGCCGGTCGAAGAGGCCATCGAAGCCATCACCACCGACGCCGAGGCCGTCGTCGCCGCCGAGACCGCCGCCCAGGCCGCCGCCTCGCTGCGCAGCACCCTGGTCCTGGCCATCGGCATCGCCGTCACCCTGGCGGTCGCCGTCGGCGGCGGCCTGATGCTGACCGGCGGCATCGCCGCCCCGGTCGCGGCCATGACCACCGCCATGCGCCGCCTGGCCTCGGGCGACAACAGCGTCGCCGTGCCGGCCTCGGGCCGCAAGGACGAGATCGGCGAGATGGCCGGCGCCGTCGCCACCTTCAAGGACGCCGCCATCCACAAGCTGCGCCTGGAAGAGGAAGCCGCCGCCGCCGCCGCCCGCACCGAGCGCGAGCGCGTCGAGCGCGAGGCCGAGAAGGCCGCCGAGGCCGAAGTCGACCGCATCGCCATCACCGCCCTGGCGGAAGCTTTGGGCTCGCTGGCCGACGGCGACCTGACCTACCGCATCAACGCCGAGTTCGCCCCCAAGGCCCAGCAGCTGAAGAGCGACTTCAACGCCGCCGCCGGCCGCCTGCAGGACGCCCTGCGCGGCATCAACGGCGCCACCGGCGGCATCCGCGCCGGCTCCGAGGAGATCGCCCAGGCCTCGGACGACCTGTCGCGCCGCACCGAACAGCAGGCCGCCAGCCTGGAAGAGACTGCCGCCGCCCTCGACGAGATCACCGCCACCGTCCGCAAGACCGCCGCCGGCGCCAAGGAGGCCTCCAGCGTGGTCGCCGCCGCCCGCGCCGACGCCGAGCGTTCGGGCGCCATCGTCAGCCAGGCCGTCAGCGCCATGGCCGGCATCGAGCAGTCCTCGGGCCAGATCGGCAACATCATCGGGGTGATCGACGAGATCGCCTTCCAGACCAACCTCCTGGCCCTGAACGCGGGCGTCGAAGCCGCTCGCGCCGGCGACGCCGGCAAGGGCTTCGCGGTCGTCGCCCAGGAAGTCCGCGCCCTGGCCCAGCGCTCGGCCGAAGCCGCCAAGGAGATCAAGACCCTGATCTCGACCTCGACCCAGCAGGTCGGTTCGGGCGTGTCCCTGGTCGGCCAGACCGGCGAGGCGCTGCAGCGCATCGTCGAGCAGGTCGCCACCATCGACGCCCTGGTCACCGAGATCGCCGCCTCGGCCACCGAGCAGTCGACCGGCCTGCACCAGGTCAACACCGCCGTGAACCAGATGGACCAGGTCGTTCAGCAGAACGCCGCCATGGTCGAGGAAGCCACCGCCGCCACCCACTCGCTGAAGGGCGAGACCGGCGAACTGGCCGCCCTGGTCGGCCGCTTCAAGGTCGGCGGCGACGGCGCCGGCCGCGCCTCGGCCCCCGCCGCCCCGGCCGCGCCGCGCGCCAACCCGGTGCATGCCGCCCAGGCCCGCGCCCAGACCTTCGTCCGTCCCGGCCGTCCCGGCGGCTCGACCGCCCTGGCGACCAAGGTCGACGAGTGGGAAGAGTTCTAAAGCCGCAAGGCTTGCTCAGTAACGGAAAGGGCGGCCCGCAGGGGCCGCCCTTTTTGTTTGCCCCGACGGCGTGCAGGCGCTGCTGGCGCAGCGGTGCGGACGCGCCTCCTAGAACCAGCCCGCCTCGCGCAGGGCCTTGGCGTAGGCGCGGCTGACGGGGGCCTCGGCGCCGCCGGCCAGGGTCAGCACGGCCCGGCCGTCGCCGCGCTTGGCGTCGACCACCGCCTCGCGCGCCACCCACCACGAGCGATGGGTCTGGGCGCCCTCGATGCCTTCTAGCTCGGCGATGGCGTCGGAGAGGCGCATCAGGATCAGGTCCTCGCCCCTGGAGGTGTGCAGGCGCAGGTAATGGTCCTGGGCCTCGACGGCGTGGAGGGTCGCGCCCCGCAACTTGGCCGGCAGGCGTTCGAGAAAGCGCGGCGGCGGCGCCTCGGGGGCGGCCGCGTGGGTCTCGACCGGCTTGCGGGCGACCAGGAAGTTCAGGGCCGTGATCGCCGCGGTGACCACCAGCACCGGCAGGAAGAACTGTCGCAGGTTTTCCAGCTTCGGCAGGGCGCCGAACATCAGGCTCGACATCGCCCAGACGTACAGCGTGCCGGGCAGGGCCACGCCCAGGGTGATCGCCGCCCCGCCGACGAAGGGCCGGCGCTCGGTCAGTCCGTTGTTCTGCACGATCCCGCTCACCGCCGCTCCGGCTGCAGCGCCCGACCAGCACAGCACCAGCCAGTAGACGAGCCGGATCCACAGCGGCGCATCGCCGGTGCCGAACGCGCCGGCGAAGGCCAGGAACAGCCCGGCGACGCCCGCCACCACCACGCCGCGTCCATGCCGCGCCGCCAGGGCCGCCATTGGCGAAGCGTGAACGGCGGACGGCGGCGATTGGCGAAGCCGAACCGGCTGCTCACGTAACGGCGATTGAGACACGGCCCCGTCGGCTCCTATCGATCCTTCAACGGCGACGCACCCCGCCACCGCCCGGAGATCAAGATGTCCCAGACCAGCCTGTCAATGCACGAGCCCCGCGCCCGGCGCTTTCGCCTGTTCGGCGTCGCCGGCGTGCTCGTCGCCACGACGGCCGCGGCCGTCCCCGCCCTGATGCTGCGCGACCGCGGCCTGGACGGCATCATGCCCCACCTGCCCAACCTGGCCCTGGTGGCGGCCGCGCCGCTGAAGATCCAGATCCACCTGACGGCCGCCGTCACCGCCCTGGTCGTCGGCACGGTGCTGATGATCGGGGTCAAGGGCAGCGCCCTGCATCGCGGCCTGGGCTGGACCTGGGTGATCGCCATGGCGCTGACCGCCATAAGCTCGCTGTTCATCCACGAGATGAACCACGGCGCCATGAGCTGGATCCACCTGCTGTCGGGCTGGACCATCATCGCCCTGCCGATCGCCGTCTACGCCGCCCGCCGCCACAAGGTCGCCCTGCATCGCCGGTTCATGACCGGCCTGTTCGTCGGCGGGCTGATCGTGGCCGGCGGCTTCGCCTTCATCCCCGGCCGCCTGCTGTGGCGCGTGTTCTTCGGTTGAACGCGTTGTCGTTCCGTCGCCCTCTTCCTCTGTTCGCTTCAAGGATCCCTTTCATGCGTCTTCTCCCGCTGTTCGCCTGCGCCGCCCTGCTCGCCGCTCCCGTCGCCGGCCTCTGCCAGGACATCCCGGTGGTTCCCGCCCCGCCCGCCACAGCCGTCGCGACCGCCCAGGCCGACGCCAGCCTGGTGGTCAGCTTCCCGGCGCTGAAGGCCCATACCGGCGTGCTGCAGGTGGCCGTCTACGACAGCGCCCAGGCCTGGAAGGGCGGCAAGGCGGTGACCTCCGTCACCGTGCCCGCCGCCGAGGCCGCGCCGACCGTGCGCCTCGACCTGCCGGCCGGGACCTACGCCATCCGCGCCTTCCACGACGTCGACGGCGACGGTCGCCTGGGGACCAACCCCTTCGGCCTGCCGGTCGAGCCCTACGGCTTCTCCAACGACGCCAAGGTCAACATGGGCCCGCCGTCCTTCGAGGCCGCCGCCTTCACCGTCGCGCCGGGCGAGAACGCCCAGGCCATGACCCTGCGCTGAGAACGGGAATGTCGATGGATCGCCGCGCCTTTCTCCGCGCCGCCGGCCTGACCGGGGCCGCCGCCGTGCTCAGCCCCGAGACCGTGTTCGCCGCCGGGGCCGCCGACTGGACCCTGGCCTTCCGCGACGTGGAGGCCGACATCGCCCCGGCCACGCTGACCCGCCTGCGTGGCAAGGCCCCGGCCGAGCTGTCGGGCGCGCTGATCCGCAACGGCCCGGCCAAGTTCCGCCGCCCCGGCGGCTCGGCCGGCCACTGGTTCGACGGCGAGGGCCTGGTGCGGCGCTGGTCGATCCAGGACGGCCAGGCCAGCCTCGCCGCCCGCTTCGTCGACACCCCCAAGCGCCGCGCCAACACCGCGGCGAACGCGATGGTCACACCGGGCTTCGGCACCAAAGCGGGTCCGGGCGCGGCCCTGGGCGGTCCCGACGACGCCAACGGGGCCAACACCTCGGTGATGATGGCCGGCGGCGAGCTGTGGGCGCTGTGGGAAGCCGGCTCGCCCTGCGCCCTCGATCCCGTCACGCTGGAGACCAAGGGCTTCAAGACCCTGCGGCCCGACCTCAAGGCCATGCCGTTCCTGGCCCATCCGCGCCGCGAGCCGGACGGCCGGACCTGGAACCTGGGCCTGGCGGGCAAGCACGCCATCGTCTGGCGCCTGGCCGCCGACGGCGCTCTGGAGGACGCCCAGGTCGTGGCCCTGCCCCGCGCCAGCTACATCCACGACTTCACCGCCACAGAACGCCACCTGGTCATAGTGCTGCAGCCCTGGATCCAGGAGCGGCTGGAAATGCCCTACATCTCCAGCATGGCCTGGAAGCCGGAACTGGGGACCCAGGTGGTGGTGCTGGACAAGGCCGACCTGACCCGCCGCCGCACCTTCGAGCTGCCGCCGTTCTTCTTCTTCCACCTGGGCGACGCCTGGGAGGACGCCGGCGGCACGATCCGCTTCGACGCCTGCGTCGACGACGATCCGCGCGGCACGGCCTCGGCCGGCGAGCAGCTGCTGCGGGGCGTTCCGTTCACCAACGTCGCCCCGCCGCGCCTGGCGCTCATCGCCCTGCACGCGAGCGGCAAGGCCGAGCTGACCCGCTTCGACAGCATCGCCGAGTTCCCGCGCTCGGACGAGCGGTTCGCCGGCCGCGCGCGCCGCTACAGCGTCCACGCCGCCGTCGGCGAGCCGGGCAAGCCGGTGTTCCACGGCGTGGCGGTGCGCGACTGGAAGACCGGCCGCGAACAGACCTTCGCCTTCGGCCGCCGCCAGCTGGTCGAGGAAATGGTCTTCGTGCCCCGCCCCGGCTCGAGCGAGGAATTCGACGGCTGGCTGGTGGGCAGCAGCCTCAATCTCGACGCCCAGGCCAGCGAGCTGCACGCCTTCAACGCCCGCCGCGTCGCCGACGGTCCGCTGGTCACCTGGCGGGCGAACACGGCCTTGCCGCTGGGATTCCACGGGATTTTCACGGCCTGACCCGACCTCCTCGGAACGGCCGCGCTCTTGCCAGGGCGCCGGAAGCGGGCCTATCCGAGGAACAACGCTGTTCACGGATGGGTCTCTTCCACATGACCGCCGCCAAGACCCGCGCCCGTTCCGGCGGGCGGGGCCGTCCTTCCAAGGCCACGGGCCTGGACCTGAAGGAGACCATCCTCGACTCCGCCGAGGGCCTGTTCGCGCGCCACGGCTTCCACGGGGTGACCACCCGCCAGGTGGCCTCGGAGGCCGGCGTCGACACCGCCCTGATCCACTACTACTTCGGCGCCAAGCGCGAACTGTTCGACGCGGTGTTCCTGCGTCGGGCCGACATTCTCAACCAGGCCCGCAGCGTCTCGATGAACGCCTATGTCGAGACCTTCGGCGCGCGCATGACGGTGGAGGGGGTGATCACCGCCTTCATCGACCCGCTGCTGCGCATCTCGCAGGAGGGCGGCGGCGGCTGGAAGAGCTATTTCGCCCTGGTCGCCCAGGTCAACAACACCCCGGCCTGGGGCGGCGAGACCATGGCCCGGTTCTTCGATCCCGTCGTCCACCAGCTGGTCGACACACTGAAGATCGTCCGTCCCGACGCGGAATATCGCGACCTCTACTGGTGCTACCAGTTCCTGACCGGCTCGATGATGCTGGCCCTGTCGGAGACGGGCCGCATCGACTCGCTGTCGGAAGGGGTGTGCCACTCCAGCGACCTGGAGGCCGTGCGCGCCCGCCTGTTCGCCTATTGCGCGGCCGGTTTCGAGGCGGTCGTGGCCAGGTCCGGCAAGGCCTGACGCAAGCGACCCTCCGCCCCCGGATTACACTTTTCACCACCTGGTGAAAAAAGGCTGGCGCATTTCCTCAACCTAGGTGACAGTGAAGTCGAATTCCCGCGACGGTGAAATCGTGCGGGAAACGCTGGAAACGAGGCTGCTAAAGACGGCCCGGCCAGCGTGAGGGACGAAACGCATCTAGGTAAGAGGGGCTGTCCATGAAAACGATGTGGAAGGCTGCGCTGCTGGCTGGCGCGGCGTGGGGCGCTGCGAGCAATCTCGCGGTTGCACAGGAACAGGCGACGACGGAGCAAGGCGTCGGCGTCGAAGAGGTGGTCGTCACCGCCCGCCGGCGCGAAGAGACCCTAAAGGACGTGCCGGTGGCCGTCTCGGCCTATGGCGCGGCCGCGCTGGAGCGCATGGGCGCCTCGGACATCACCAGCCTGCAGCAGTCGACCCCGAACCTGACCCTGCAGGTGGCGCGCGGCTCCAACTCGACCCTGATCTCATTCATCCGCGGCGTCGGCCAGCAGGACCCGCTGTGGGGCTTCGAGCCCGGCGTGGGCCTCTATGTCGACGACGTCTACATCGCCCGTCCGCAGGGCGCGGTGCTCGACGTGTTCGACATCGAGCGCATCGAAGTGCTGCGCGGCCCGCAGGGCACGCTGTACGGCCGCAACACCATCGGCGGCGCGGTGAAGTACGTGACCCGCAAGATCGGCCCGGATCCGGAACTGCGCCTGAAGGCCTCGCTGGGCAGCTACGACCAGCGCGACTTCCTGGTCTCGGCCAAGGCCCCGATCGGCGACAAGGTGGCGGTCAGCTTCGCCGCCGCCAGCTTCGACCACGACGGCTACGGCAAGAACCTCAACACCGGCGCCGAGCACTACGACAAGGACGTCGCCACCGGCCGCGTCAGCGTCGAATACACGCCCACCGACGCGCTGTTCTTCAGGCTGTCGGCCGACACCACCCGAGACAAGTCCAACCCGCGCCACGGCCACCGCGAGGTGCAGGCCCTGAACATCCTGGGCCAGCCGATCCCCGGCGGCGAGGTGCTGCCCGACGTCTACGACACCCGCGCCGGCTCGGGCGACACCAACCGCGTCGAGAACAGCGGCGTGTCGCTGCTGGGCCAGTGGACGATCAACGACCTGATCACCGTCAAGTCGATCACCGCCTACCGCTCGGGCAACACCGAAGGCACCATCGACTTCGACGAACTGCCGGGCGCCTATCTCGACATCCCGGGCCGCTACAACGACCACCAGTTCAGCCAGGAATTCCAGGCCCTGTTCACCGGCGACCGCTGGCAGGGCGTGGCCGGCGTCTACTACATGAACGCCACCGCCGCCGGCGCCTTCGACACCGTGGTCAGCCAGATCAACACCACCATCGCCACCGCCGGCAATGTCGACACCGAAAGCTATTCGGCCTTCGCCGACGTCAGCTACGACCTGACCGAGCGCCTGTCGGTCTCGGTCGGCGGCCGCATGACCCGCGACGAGAAGTATGGCCGCGTCTATCGCCAGAACTTCACCGGCATCCGCAGCCCGCTGTTCGGCAACAACGCCGCCGTGCCCGGCCTGCTGCGCTCGAGCTTCACCAACAAGAAGACCTTCTCGAAGTTCACCCCGCGCCTCAGCGCCAAGTACGAGATCAGCGACGACCTGAACGCCTACGTCTCCTACAGCCAGGGCTTCAAGTCGGGCGGCTTCGACATGCGCTCCGACCAGATCCTGACGCCCAACTCGGCCGACGGCTACGAGCCCGAGACCGTCGACTCGTTCGAGGGCGGCCTGAAGGGCTACTTCTTCGACCGTCGCCTGAGCCTGAACACCGCGGTGTTCTACTCCAAGTATAAGGACATGCAGGTCACCCAGCAGACCCCGGTCGGCGCCTCGATCGCCAGCCAGGTGCTGAACGTCGGCCGCGCCCACATGTCGGGCTTCGAGGTCGAAGGTATCGCCAAGCTGGCCCACTGGGTCAGCGCCAACGTCTCGCTGGGCTACATCAAGGCGCAGTTCGACGAATACAAGGCGCTGGACCTGACCTCGACGCCGCCGGTGGTGCGCGACTTCTCCAACTCGCGAGTGTTCCAGAACACCCCGAAGTGGACGGGGAATTTCGGCCTGAACTTCAGCCACGACCTGGGCGGCAACGGCTCGATCACCTTCACCCCGACGGCCTCGTACCGCTCGTCCTACCACATGTTCGAGATCCCCTCGGCGCTCGATCAGGGCGCCTACTGGCTCTATGACGCCAGCCTGATCTGGACCTCGGCGCAAGGCCGCTACAAGGCCGCGCTGACCGGCAAGAACCTCGGCGACGAGCGCTATCGCATCGGCGGCTACAACTTCCCGCAGTCGGCGGCCGTGTTCTACGGCAACTCCGTCAGCGCCTTCTACGGCCCGCCGCGCACGGTGACGGCGTCGTTCGAAGTGAAGTTCTAGGCGAACGCCTCGGGCGACGGCTTGCTGCAACAGGCCGTCGCCCTTTTCTTATCCGGGCTACACAGAAGCCGAGTTTGATTCCCTGGGGGCATGGCGATGGACGACGGTCGCAAACCTGACGAGGCCGCGCCGGCCCCAAGCTATCGCTACGTGGTGCTGGCCACGCTGATCCTCGTCTACACCTTGAACTTCCTCGACCGGCAGATCCTCGGGATCCTGGCCAAGCCGATCAAGGACGAGTTCGGGCTCACCGACGGCCAGTTCGGCCTGATGGGCGGCCTGGCCTTCGCCCTGCTCTACACCACCCTGGCCATCCCCATCGCCTGGCTCGCCGACCGCTTCAGCCGCGTGTGGATAATGACCGCCGCCCTGACCGTCTGGAGCGGCTTCACCGCCCTGTGCGGCTTCGCCGGCGGGTTCTGGCAGCTCTTTTTCTCGCGCATGGGCGTCGGCGTCGGCGAGGCCGGCGGCGTGGCCCCGGCCTATTCGCTGATCGCCGACTACTTCCCCAAGAGCCAGCGGGCCCGCGCCTTGGCCGCCTACGCCTTCGGCATCCCGCTGGGCTCGGGCCTGGGCACCCTGGTCGGCGGCCTCCTGGCGGCGACCTACGGCTGGCGCACGGCCTTCATCGTCGTGGGTTTGCTGGGCGTGGTCCTGGCCCCGATCTTCCGCGCCATCGTCAAGGATCCGGTGCGCGGCGGCGCCGACCGCGTCCAGGGCGCCCCGCCGCCCGCGCCGGCCCCCGTCCCGCCGTTCGGCGACGCGGTGCGCCTGCTGGCGGCCAAGCCGTCGTTCTGGCTGCTGTCGTTTGGCGCGGCCGCCTCGTCGGTGTGCGGCTACGGCGTCGCCGCCTGGCTGCCCAGCTTCTTCATGCGCAGCCTGGGCCTGACCCTGTCGCAGACCGCCTGGTACTATGCCGGCATCGCCCTGTTCGGCGGCCTGCTGGGCATCTGGCTGGGCGGCGTGGTGGCCGACAAGCTGGGCGCCAAGTCCAAGTCCGGCTACCCGATCACCCCCGCCATCGCCTTCCTGATCTCGGTGCCCTGCTTCCTGTTGGCCATGAACAGCGGCGCGCTGTTCGGCGGCCTGGGCCGCACCGGCGCGATGACCGCCGCGTTCCTGATCTTCCTGATCCCCACCGGCCTGAACCTGGCCTGGCTGGGCCCCATCACCGCCGCCGTCCAGCACCTGGCCCCGGCCCCGATGCGCACCACCGCCTCGGCCCTGTTCCTGCTGATCAACAACCTGCTCGGCATCGCCGTCGGCATCTACTATTTCGGCCTGGTCTCCGACCTCCTGAAGCCGATGTTCGGCGCGGAGTCGCTGCGCTGGTCGATCTATACCGGCATGGGCTTCTACCTGGTGGCCGCCGGCCTATTCTTCCTGGCCAGCAAGCGCCTGGAGAAGGACTGGGTGGACTGACCCTTTCCGAACAATCCCCGCGAAAGCGGGGACCCAGGCTTTTTATCGTCGAGCGCCGCGCGTTTCAGAAAACACCTGGGTCCCCGCTTTCGCGGGGATTTTACGGTTTAGGGAGCGCCCCCACGCGCCGATCCCCCGCCAAAAAGTCGCAGTCGCTTCAAGGCCGTTCAAGCGCCACCGTTCGGACATGATCGAGGATCATTGCGCCGCCGAAACCGTGTTATCAGCGGTATGAACGGGGCACGGCGCGATGAGCGGCGACGATCGGCACATCTTCCATGATCCCACCGGCAAGCGGCGGCGCAGGTTCTCCCTGGCGGCGGGCATAGCGCTGTCGCTGGTGGCGGCGATCGTCGCCGGCTTCCTGGCCACCCTGGCCTTCGCCCCGCGCCTGCCGGCGGTGACGCTGAAGGACCCGCACGTGCTGTCGGCCCTGCACGAGGAGACGGTCCATCGCCTCAAGCCCGGCAAGCCGCCGGCCTGGCGCGCCCTGCCCGCCCCCAAGACGCCCGCCGCCATCGGCGCGGCCAAGCCGCTGAGCGTCGGCTTCTACGTGCCCTGGGACGAGGACAGCCGCGAGTCCCTGCGCCGGCACATCGCCAGCCTCGACGTCGTCTCGCCCCAATGGGTGGCGCTGAACGGCCCCAAGGGCCAGATCTCGGTCGACGACGACCCGGTCGGCACGGCCCGCATCGCCGCCGCGCCCAATCACCCCATCGTGCTGCCGCTGGTCCACAACTCGGCTAACGCCAGCTTCAACGGCCCGATGGCCGACGCCCTGCTGGCCGACCCGGCCGCCCGCAAGGCGCTGATCGACAACCTGGTCGCCCTGGCCCAGCGGCGCGGCTTCGGCGGCTACATCTTCGACCTCGAAGCCCTGTCGCCCAAGGGCCTGGCCAACTATCCGCTGCTGCTGGACGAAGCCCGCGCCGCCTTCAAGGCCTCGGGTCGCGAGGTCTGGGTCACCGCGCCCTTCGACGAGCAGGGCTGGCCGCTGAAACGCCTGCAGCAGTCGGCCGACACCATCGTGCTGATGGCCTACGACCAGCACTACGGCGGCGGCGATCCGGGCCCCAACGCGGGCCAGGACTGGTACGAGAGCGAGCTCGACAAGCGCTTCGCCACGCTCGACCCGGCCCGCACCGTGCTGGCGCTCGGCGCCTATGGCTACGACTGGACGCTGAAGGCCGACGGCACGGCGGCCAGCGGCGACGCGGCCACCTTCCACGAGGCCATCCGCAACGCCCAGGACGCCGGCGCGGACATCCGCATGGACGACGACGCCCTCAATCCCACCTACGCCTATGCCGCCGACGACGGCGACAAGCACGTGGTGTGGTTCCTGGATGCGGCCACCCTGTTCAACCAGATCAAGGCCACCGACCCGTTCCGGCCGCGCGGCTATGGCCTGTGGCGTATGGGCGGCGAGGATCCGGGCGTGTGGAGCGTGCTGGGCCAGCCGTACGGCAAGGGCACGGCCTCGGGCCTGGCCCGCATCCCGGCCGGCCAGAGCGTCGACTTCGACGGCGGCGGCGAGGTGCTGCGCGTCTCGTCCCTGCCCACGCCCGGAAAGCGCTCCCTGGAGTTCGATCCCGACACCGGCCTGATCTCGGGCGAGACCTATGACGTCCTGCCCAGCTCCTATGTCATCGAGCGCTACGGCCAGAAGCCGGGCCTGGTGGCCCTGACCTTCGACGACGGCCCCGACCCGCGCTGGACGCCCAAGATCCTCGACATCCTGAAGGCCAAGAACGCCCCGGCGACCTTCTTCGTCATCGGCCAGAACATGCAGAAGCATCCAGGCCTAGTGGCGCGCGAGATCCGCGAGGGCCACGACGTCGGCGGCCACACCTGGACCCACCCCAACATCGGCGAGACGCCGCTGCCCCAGACCCAGGTCGAGCTGAACGCCACCCAGCGCCTGTTCGAGGTGGTCACCGGCCGCTCGATGCGCCTGTTCCGGCCCCCGTTCTTCGGCGACGCCGAGCCCTCGACCCCGCGCGAGGTCGATCCGCTGGTCATCGCCCAGACCCTCGGCTACCTGATCGTCGGCCTGCGGATCGACACCGACGACTGGCAGAAGCCGCCACCGCAGGTGATCATCGACCGCGCGCTGGACCGCCTCGACCATCCAGGCGCCAATCCCGGCCAGGTGGTGCTGCTGCACGACGCCGGCGGCAATCGCGAGAACACCATCAAGGCCCTGCCCGGCCTGATCGACGGCATCCGCGCCCGCGGCTACCGGCTGGTCACGGTCGGCGAACTGGCCGGCATGACGCCCGAGCAGGTGATGCCCAGGAGCGAGCGCGACCCCGTCGGCCTGGCGCTCGACCGCCTGGGTTTCGGCTTCTTCCGGGGACTGAACGCCCTGCTGGTCGGGCTCTTCGTCACCGCCATCGCCCTGGGCGTGGCGCGCCTCGTCTTCCTGGCGTGCCTGGCCCTGGTCCACAAGGCGACCGAGCGCACGCCCGAAGACCTCGATCCCGCGACCGGTCCGCTGGTCAGCGTGCTGATCCCCTGCTTCAACGAGGAGAAGGTGATCGCCGCCTCGGTGGCGCGGATCCTGGAGAGCGACTGGACGAACATCGAGGTGCTGGTCCTCGACGACGGCTCCAAGGACCGCACGGCCCAGGAGGTGCGCGACCACTTCGCGGGCGATCCGCGCGTGACCCTGCTGTCGTTCGAGAACGGCGGCAAGGCGCGGGCCGTCAACCGGGGCCTGGCCCTGGCCAAGGGCGAGTTCGTGGTGGCGCTGGACGCCGACACCCTGTTCCCGACCTCGACCATCAGCCGGCTGGTGCGCTGGTTCGCCGACCCGAAGATCGGCGCGGTGGCCGGCAACGCCATCGTCGGCAACCGCCTCAACATCGTCACCCGCTGGCAGGCCCTGGAATATGTCACCGCCCAGAACCTGGAGCGGCGGGCGCTGGCGGCCCTGGGCGCGGTCACCGTGGTGCCGGGCGCGGTCGGGGCCTGGCGCAAGAGCGTGCTCGACGCCCTGGGCGGCTATCCCTCAGACACCCTGGCCGAGGACCAGGACCTGACCATCGCCTGCCAGCGCGCCGGCTGGAAGGTGGCCTTCGACCCGGCCGCCCGCGCCTATACCGAGGCCCCCGACACGGTGGCCGGCCTGCTCAAGCAGCGCTTCCGCTGGTCGTTCGGCACCCTGCAATGCGTGTGGAAGCACCGCGCGGCGCTGTTCAATCCCAAGACCCCGGTGCTGGGCTTCGTGGCCCTGCCCCAGATCTGGCTGTTCCAGATCCTGCTGGCCGTGGCCGCGCCGCTGGTGGACCTGGCCGTGGTCTGGAGCCTGGTCTCGGGCCTCTACGCCGCGCTCGCCCATCCGCTGGAATGGCGGCCCGACGACATGGTGCGCGGCCTGCTCTACTGGGCGGTGTTCATTCTCGTCGACCTGTCGGCCGGCGCCCTGGGCATGGCCCTTGAGAAGCGCGCCCCCTGGGCCGACCTGCCCTACCTGCCCGTGCAGCGCTTCGGCTACCGCCAGCTGATGTATTACGTGGTGGTCAAGTCGGTGCTGACCGCCGTGCGCGGCGGCCGGGTCGGCTGGGGCAAGCTGGAACGCCGGGCGACCGTGGCGGTGAAGTGAAGATGCAAAGCCCCCCTTGATGGGGGAGGGTTGGGTGGGGGTGACTAAGGCCGCGGCGGCCGAACCGCCGCATCACCCCCATCCCCGACCCTTTCCCCCATCAAGGGGGAAGGGAGAGAGGCCTAAGCCCGCCGCCTCGCAGCTTGCGCCCCCGCCCCGCTGCTGACCTCGAACTTCGACACCAGCTGCGCCAGCTCGCCGGCTTCCAGCTTCAGGCTGGCCGAGGCGACGGTGGCTTCCTCGACCATGGCCGAGTTGCGCTGGGTGACCTCGTCCATGCGGTTGACGGCGGTGTTGACCTCCGACAACCCGGTGGCCTGCTCGCGCGAGGACTGGGCGATCTCCAGGATCAGGCCGTCGATCTTGCCGACCTTGTCGACGATGGTGGCCAGGGCCTCGCCGGTCTCGCCGACCAGCCGCACGCCGCGGCCGACCTGCGAGGTGCTCCTGGCGATCAGGGCCTTGATCTCCTTGGCGGCTTCGGCCGAGCGCTGGGCCAGGGCCCGCACTTCCGAGGCGACGACCGCGAAGCCCTTGCCCGCGTCTCCCGCCCGCGCGGCCTCGACCCCGGCGTTCAGGGCCAGGAGGTTGGTCTGGAAGGCGATCTCGTCGATCACCCCGATGATGCTGGTGATCTTGCCCGAGCTTTCCTCGATCTCGCCCATGGCCGCGACGGCCTCGCCGACGATCTCGCCCGAGCGGGTGGCGTCGATGCGAGCGGCCGAAGCCACCTGCGAAACCTCGCGCGCGCCCTCGGCGCTGCGGTTGACGGTGGCGGTGATCTGGTCGAGCGCGGCGGCGGCCTCCTCCAGGTTCGAGGCCTGGATTTCGGTGCGGCGCGACAGGTCGTCGGCGGCGATCGAGATCTCCTGGGCCCCGGCCCCGACGCTCTGGGTGGCCGAGGCCACCACGCTCATGGCCCCGTCCAGCGCGGTCATGGCGCTGTTGAAGTCCTCGCGCACCTTGGCGAACTGCGGGTCGACCGGCTTGTCGATGCGATAGGTCAGGTTGTTGCGGGCCAGCTGGTCCAGCCCCGTGGCGATGGCGTTGACCGCATCGACGCGCCCGGTGACCACGGTGGCGAACTTCACAACCTTGGCGATGCGGCGCTTGTGGTCGAAGATCGGGTTGTACGAGGCCTGGATCCACACCGCGCGGCCGCCCTTGCCCAGGCGCTTGAACTCGGCGGCGACGAACTCGCCGGCGTTCAGCCGGGCCCAGAAGGCGGCATAGCCCGGCGCATTGGCCTCGGCCGGCTCGACGAACATCCGGTGATGACGACCCTGGATCTCGCCCAGCGTATAGCCCAGGGCGTCGAGGAAGTTCTGGTTGGCGGTCAGGATCTCGCCGGCCGGGGTGAACTCGATCACCGCCTGGGCGCGGCCGATGGCCTCCATCTTGCCGTGCTGCTCGGCGGCGCGGCGCTTCTGCTCGGTGATGTCGGTGGCGATCTTGACGATCCGGGTCACCGCGCCGCGCGCGTTGCGGATCGGATTGTACGAGGCCTGGATCCACACCTCGCGGCCGTCCTTGCCCACCCGCAGGTACTCGCGAGCGTCGAATTCACCGCGACCGAGCTTGGCCCAGAACGCCGCATAGTCGCTGCTGGCCGCGTAGTCGGGCTCGACGAACAGGCTGTGGTGCTGCCCGACGATCTCGGCCAGGTCGTAGCCCATGGCCGAGCAGAAGTTCTCGTTCGCCGTCAGGATCCGGCCCTTCGGATCGAACTCGATGGTCGCCAGCGACCGGTCGAGGGCCGCGAGGGTCTCGACGGCCTGCACTTGCGAGCGGTTGAACATGGAAGCCCTTCCAATGCCGATCCGGGGTTTTCCCTAGATCGTTTCAGGCAAGGAGAAGCTTCGGGACGGTCAATAAATGATTGATACTTTCAAGACTGAAGGTCGCGCCGAGTATATCCTGCCCCGGTTTTCCGATTTTGCACAAAATGTATCGTATCTAAGTCGTTGTTTTTTCGACCTCGCCCCACGGCGGCCGGCGACCGCAGCAATACTTCGTCACGAAGTGCGGCAAATGCGCTCCCGCGGCGAAGGCTGCACAATCGCAGCGCACAAACCGCCTCGCCTCGCGATAGAAGTGAGCGCTAACATCGTTATCTCGCCCCTCGCCCGACCCTCAACGCCTTGCCAGCCAGGGGCTGTGGACGATTTGCCAAAAGATCAGGCTTTTCGATCGTTCGGCCCAGGAAGGCGGCGCCGTTGTCCGTTCGGACAACGGATCGAAAATATGGGGGCGCCTTATCGTCCAAGTGCGGTTGCGCCTGCGAAATCACGCTCCTATAACGCCGCCACATTCAAGAACCGTCGCGGAAGACCGGTCCCCTCATGAACATTCACGAGCATCAAGCCAAAGCCGTCCTCGCGGAGTTCGGCGCCCCCGTCCCGCGTGGCTTCGCGGCGTTCACCGTCGACGAAGCCGTCGCCGCCGCCGAGAAGCTGGGCGGTCCGGTCTTCGTCGTGAAGAGCCAGATCCACGCCGGCGGCCGCGGCAAGGGCAAGTTCGAGGGCCTCGGCCCCGACGCCAAGGGCGGCGTCCGCGTCGTCAAGTCGGTCGAAGACGTCAAGACCAACGCCGCCGAAATGCTCGGCCGCGTGCTGGTGACGCACCAGACCGGCCCCAAGGGCAAGCAGGTGAACCGCCTCTACATCGAGGAAGGCGCCGCGATCGCCAAGGAATTCTACCTGTCGCTGCTGGTCGACCGTGAAACCTCGATGGTTTCGGTCGTCGCCTCGACCGAAGGCGGCATGGACATCGAAGACGTGGCCCACGCCACGCCGGAAAAGATCCACTCGTTCTCGATCGACCCCGCCACCGGCGTGTGGCCGACCCACCAGCGCGCGCTGGCCAAGGCCCTGGGCCTGACCGGCGGCCTGGCCAAGGAAGCCGCCGTGCTGCTGACGCAGCTCTACACGGCGTTCCTGGCCAAGGACATGGCGATGCTGGAGATCAACCCGCTGATCGTCACCGCCGACGACCACCTGCGCGTCCTGGACGCCAAGCTGTCGTTCGACGGCAACTCGCTGTTCCGCCACCCGGACATCCGCGCCCTGCGCGACGAGAGCGAAGAAGACCCCAAGGAAATCGAAGCCTCGAAGTACGACCTGGCCTACATCGCCCTCGACGGCGAAATCGGCTGCATGGTCAACGGCGCGGGCCTGGCCATGGCCACCATGGACATCATCAAGCTGTACGGCGCCGAGCCGGCCAACTTCCTCGATGTCGGCGGCGGCGCTTCGAAGGAGAAGGTCACCGCGGCCTTCAAGATCATCACCGCCGATCCGGCCGTGAAGGGCATCCTGGTCAACATCTTCGGCGGCATCATGCGCTGCGACATCATCGCGGAAGGCGTCATCGCCGCCGTGAAGGAAGTCGGCCTGACCGTCCCGCTCGTCGTTCGCCTGGAAGGCACCAACGTCGAACTGGGTAAGAAAATCATCTCGGAAAGCGGCCTGAACGTCATCGCCGCCAACGATCTGTCTGACGGCGCCGAGAAGATCGTCGCGGCCGTGAAGGGTGCTCGCTAATCATGTCGATCCTCATCGGTTCTGAAACCAAGGTCATCACCCAGGGCTTCACCGGCGCCCAGGGCACGTTCCACTCGGAACAAGCCATCGCCTACGGCACCAAGATGGTCGGCGGCGTCACCCCCGGTAAGGGCGGCCAGACGCACATCGGCCTGCCGGTGTTCGACACCGTCGGCGAAGCCAAGGAAGCCACCGGCGCCGACGCCTCGGTGATCTACGTCCCGCCGCCCTTCGCGGCCGACTCGATCCTGGAAGCCATCGACGCGGAAATCCCGCTGATCGTCTGCATCACCGAAGGCATCCCGGTGCTGGACATGGTGCGCGTGAAGAAGGCGCTGCAAGGCTCCAAGTCGCGCCTGATCGGCCCGAACTGCCCGGGCGTCCTGACCCCGAACCAGTGCAAGATCGGCATCATGCCGGGTTCGATCTTCTCGGAAGGCTCGGTCGGCGTCGTGTCGCGTTCGGGCACCCTGACCTACGAAGCCGTGTTCCAGACCACGAACGCGGGCCTCGGCCAAACCACGGCCGTCGGCATCGGCGGCGACCCGGTCAAGGGCACCGAGTTCATCGACGTGCTCGAACTGTTCCTGGCCGACGAAGCCACCAAGTCGATCGTCATGATCGGTGAAATCGGCGGCTCGGCCGAAGAAGAAGCGGCCCAGTTCCTGAAGGACGAAGCCAAGCGCGGCCGCAAGAAGCCCATGGTCGGCTTCATCGCCGGTCGCACGGCTCCTCCGGGCCGTCACATGGGTCACGCCGGCGCCATCATCTCGGGCGGCAAGGGCGGCGCCGAGGACAAGATCGCTGCGATGGAAGAAGCGGGCATCCGCGTCTCGCCGTCGCCGGCGAAGCTGGGCGAGACCCTGCTCGAAGTCCTCAAGGGCTAATAGACTAGACTACCGAAACCCCGCCCAGCGCGGGGCCCAGGTTTTTTGCGACCGCCAGTCGACGATCCGAAAAAATCACCTGGGCCCGCCGCAAGGCGCGGGCGACGGGAGATTGAGAGACTATATTTACGGGACCGGTGTCTAAACCGGTCCCGTAAACGGATCCGAAGCGCAGCGGCCGAAAATGGATAGCGGCCAACCGGTCGTCGCGCTTCATGTTTGAAACGAGCTCGTGATCCCGCCGGATGGCCTCGGCGGGCGAGCATCGAGGCGAAGACGATGGCGGACGACGCAGGCATCATCAATCAGGTCTTGACCGAGACCTCCTTCCTCTACGGCGCGAACGCCGCCTTTGTTGAGGACCTCTACGCCCAGTGGGCGGAGAACCCCGGGTCGGTCGAGCCCTCTTGGAACGCCTTCTTCTCCTCGCTGGCCGAGCAGGCCGACCAGGTCAAGCGCGCCGCCAAGGACCCGGCCTGGACGCCCAAGAGCGTTCCCGCCGCCCGTCCCGACTGGCTTTCGGCGCTTGACGGCCAGTGGGCCAGCGTCGCCCCCGCCGTCGAAGCCAAGATCGCCAAGGCCGTCGAGGGCAAGGCCCCCGGCGCTTCCGCCGAAGCCGTCCGCGCCGCCACGCTGGACAGCCTGCGCGCCATCATGATGATCCGGGCCTACCGGATGCGCGGCCACCTCGCCGCCAACCTCGACCCGCTGGGCCTGGATCCCGCCAAGGACGCCAGCGAGCTCGACCCGGCCACCTACGGCTTCGCCGAGGCCGACTACGACCGTCCGATCTTCCTCGACTTCGTGCTGGGTCTGGAGACCGCCACGATCCGCGAGATCCTGTCGATCCTGCGCCGCACCTACTGCGGCAACGTCGGCGTCCAATACATGCACATCTCCGACCCGGCCGAGAAGGCCTGGCTGCAGGAGCGCATCGAAGGCCGCGACAAGGAAATCGTCTTCACCAAGGAAGGCAAGGTCGCCATCCTCAAGAAGCTGATCGAGGCCGAAGGCTTCGAGCGCTTCCTGCACAAGCGTTTCCCCGGCACCAAGCGCTTCGGCCTCGACGGCGGCGAAGCCATGGTCCCGGCCATGGAACAGATCATCAAGCGCGGCGGTTCGCTGGGCGTGAAGGACATCGTCCTGGGCATGCCGCACCGCGGCCGCCTGAACGTGCTGGCCGCCGTGATGGGCAAGCCCTACCACGTGATCTTCCACGAGTTCCAAGGCGGTTCGTCGGTGCCTTCCGACGTCGAAGGCTCGGGCGACGTGAAGTATCACATGGGCGCCTCGTCGGACCGTGAGTTCGACGACAACAAGGTCCACCTGTCGCTGACCGCCAACCCGTCGCACCTGGAAATCGTCAACCCGGTCGTCATCGGCAAGGCCCGCGCCAAGCAGGCCTTCCTGCTGCGCGAGACCCCGGACGCCGGCCGCGGCCACGTGCTGCCGCTGCTGCTGCACGGCGACGCGGCCTTCGCCGGCCAGGGCGTCGTGGCCGAGTGCTTCACCCTGTCGGGCCTGAAGGGCTACCGCACGGGCGGCACCATCCATTTCATCGTCAACAACCAGATCGGCTTCACCACCAGCCCGCGCTACTCGCGCAGCTCGCCCTACCCGAGCGACATGGCCCTGATGGTCGAGGCCCCGATCTTCCACGTGAACGGCGACGATCCCGAAGCCGTGGTGTTCGCGGCCAAGGTCGCCACCGAATATCGCCAGATGTTCGGCAAGGACGTGGTCATCGACATGGTCTGCTACCGTCGCTTCGGTCACAACGAAGGCGACGATCCGACCATGACGTCGCCGCTGATGTACGCGAAGATCAAGGGCCACCCCTCGACGCGCGAACTGTACGCCAACCGCCTGATCGCCGAAGGCCAGATCAGCCAGGCCGAGTCCGACGCCTGGGTCGGCGAGTTCGAGACCTTCCTCGACAAGGAATTCGAGTCCGGCAAGAGCTACAAGGCCAACAAGGCCGACTGGCTGGACGGCAAGTGGAAGGGCCTGGCCCAGCCGGGCGACGAAGAGCGTCGCGGCAAGACCGACGTCCCGCTCGCCAAGCTGCAGGAACTGGCCGCCAAGATCACGGCCATCCCGGAACGCATCGACGCCCACAAGACCGTGCGCCGCGCGATCGAGAACCGTCGTGACGCCTTCACCAAGGGCGAGGGCCTCGACTGGGGCGCCGCCGAGCACATGGCCTTCGCCACCCTGCTCGACGAAGGCTTCCCGGTGCGCCTGTCGGGCCAGGACTCGGTCCGCGGCACCTTCACCCAGCGCCACTCCGACGTCATCGACCAGAAGACCGAAGAGCACTACACGCCGCTGAACAACATCCGCCCCGGCCAGGCCAACTACGAAGTCATCGACTCGGCCCTGTCGGAAGAGGCGGTGCTGGGCTTCGAGTACGGCTTCTCGCTGGCCGACCCGAACACCCTGACCCTGTGGGAAGGCCAGTTCGGCGACTTCGTGAACGGCGCCCAGGTGGTGATCGACCAGTTCATCAGCTCGGGCGAACGCAAGTGGCTGCGCATGAGCGGCCTGGTGATGCTGCTGCCGCACGGCTACGAAGGCCAGGGCCCCGAGCACAGCTCGGCCCGCCTGGAGCGCTTCCTGCAGTCGTGCGCGGAAGACAACATGCAGGTCGTCAACTGCACCACGCCGGCCAACTACTTCCACGCCCTGCGTCGCCAGATGCACCGTGAGTACCGCAAGCCGCTGATCGTGATGTCGCCCAAGAGCCTGCTGCGCCACAAGCGCGCCGTCTCGAACCTGTCGGACCTGGCCGAAGGCACCGCCTTCCACCGCGTGATGGTGGACGGCGCCGAAGCCGGCTGCGACGTCGGCGGGATCACGCTGAAGAGCGACGATCAGATCAAGCGCGTCATCATGTGCTCGGGCAAGGTCTACTTCGACCTGATCGACCAGCGCGCCAAGAGCGGCCGCGACGACGTCTACATCCTGCGCCTGGAGCAGTTCTATCCGTGGCCGATGAAGTCGGTCATGGGCGTCCTGAACCGCTTCAAGAACGCCGAGCTGGTGTGGGTGCAGGAAGAGCCGAAGAACATGGGCGGCTGGACCTTCGTCGATCCGTGGATCGAGCTGACCCTCGACAAGATGGACATCAAGGCCAAGCGGGCCCGTTACGTCGGCCGTCCGGCCAGCGCCTCGACCGCCGCCGGCCTGATGAGCCGCCACCTCAAGGAGCTCGAAGCCTTCCTCACCGAAGCCTTCGCCTAAGAGCACCAACCTTCAAGCCGCCGCGTCCTCGGACTTGTTCGATAGGCGCGGCGGCCTAAGTTCGTTTAGACCCCCGACCGCCAGATCAAAGAGACATCGGAACCTGACATGGCCGACATCATGACCCCCGCCCTGGGCGAATCCGTCACCGAAGCGACGGTCGCCCGCTGGACCAAGAAGGCCGGGGAGGCCGTGAAGAAGGACGAGCTGCTCGTCGAGCTGGAAACCGACAAGGTCAGCCTCGAAGTCGTCTCGCCGGCCGACGGCGTCCTGGCTGCGATCAGCGCCGAGGAAGGCGCCACCGTGGTTCCGGGCACGGTCCTGGGCGTGGTGACCGAAGGCGCGACCGCCTCGGCCGCTCCGGCCGCCGCCGCCCCGGCCCCGGCCGCCGCTCCGGCCCCCGCCCCGGCTCCGGCTCCCGCCGCCGCGGCTCCCGCTGCTCCGGCCGCCGCTCCGGTCAGCCCGGCCCCGGCCCGCGTCGCCGCCGAGAACAACCTCGACCTGTCGAAGGTCGTCGGCACCGGCAAGGACGGCCGCGTGACCAAGGGCGACGCTCTGGCCGCCCTGGAAGCCCGCGCCGCCGCTCCGGCTCCGGCCGCCGCCCCGGCCGCGCCGCGCGCCCTGCACGAGCGCGAAGAGCGCGTGAAGATGACGCGCCTGCGTCAGACGATCGCCCGCCGCCTGAAGGAAGCCCAGAACACGGCCGCCATGCTGACGACCTTCAACGAGGTCGACATGACGGCGGTCATGGCCCTGCGCGCCCAATACAAGGACGTGTTCGAAAAGCGTCACGGCGTGAAACTCGGCTTCATGTCGTTCTTCACCAAGGCCGTCGTGGCCGCGCTGAAGGCGATCCCGGACGTCAACGCCGAGATCGACGGCCAGGACGTCATCTACAAGAACCACTACGACATCGGCGTCGCCGTCGGCACCGACAAGGGCCTGGTGGTTCCGGTCGTCCGTGACGCCGACGTGCTGAACCTGGCCGAGATCGAAAAGACCATCGGCGACCTCGGCAAGAAGGCCCGCACCGGCGGCCTGGCCATCGAGGACATGCAGGGCGGCACCTTCACGATCACCAACGGCGGCATCTACGGCTCGCTGATGTCGACCCCGATCCTGAACGCGCCGCAGTCGGGCATCCTGGGCATGCACGCGATCAAGGAACGCGCCATGGTCGTCAACGGCAAGATCGAGATCCGCCCGATGATGTACCTGGCCCTGTCGTACGACCACCGCGTCGTCGACGGCGCCGGCGCCGTGACCTTCCTCGTGAAGGTCAAGGAAGCCCTGGAAGACCCGCAGCGCCTGCTGCTGGACCTGTAAGGGTTTCAGTCTTTCGAGATACGGAAAGGGGCCGCGAAAGCGGCCCCTTTTTCTTTGATCCTCCCCCTGAAGGGGGAGGTGGCCCGAAGGGTCGGAGGGGGTAGCGGCTGCTGATACGCCGCTATCACTTCCCCCTCAGTCGCTCCGCGACAGCTCCCCTTTCAGGGGGAGCATCTATTATTCAGCGTCCCACCGGAACGCCGCGTCGATCCAGTCGCCGATGCGGCCGTCCGGACGGGCCAGGCCGTACACCGCCGCCATCTCGTCGTCCGTCAGCGCGAAGTCGAAGATCGCGAAGTTCTCGGCCAGACGGGCCGGGTTCTTGGTGCGCGGGATGGTGACCACGCCCTGCTGCACCTGCCAGCGCAGGGTGACCTGGCCCGGTGTCTTGCCGTACTTGTCGCCGATCGCCTTCAGCACCGGATCCTCGCCGACCTTGCCTTGAGCCAGCGGCGACCAGGCGGTGATCGAGGCGCCCAGCTTGTCGGCGGTGGCCCGCAGGGTCTTCTGCGACAGGTAGGGATGGTACTCGACCTGGTTGGTGGCCAGCGGGGCCTCCGACAGCTTCGCCGCTTCCTCCCACAGCGCCGAGGGGAAGTTCGACAGGCCGATCGCCCGGGCGCGGCCGTCGGCCTTCACCGCGTTCAGCGCGGCGATGGTCTCGGCCAGGGCCGGCTTGGGCTTGGGCCAGTGCAGCAGCAAGAGGTCGACCTGGTCGACCCGCAGCTTCTTCAGGCTCTCGTCGACCGAGCGCTGCAGGTCACCTTCGGCGAACTTGTCGATCCACACCTTGGTGGTGACGAAGATCTCGCCGCGGGCCACGCCCGTCGCCGCCAGGGCCGCGCCGACATCCTGCTCGTTGCCGTAGATCTGGGCGGTGTCGACGTGCCGATAACCGAGCTCCAGCGCCTGCTCGGTCATGGTCTGGGCCAGGCCGTTCTCCAGCTGGTAGGTGCCCAGGCCGATGGCGGGGATCTCGACATCGCCCGAACGGACGCCGGGGGTGGGGTTCGACATGGAAAGCTCCGCAAAATCTGGTCAGGCGGATATAGGCGCCCTCACGGGCCTTCGTCATGGGCCCTGGCGACCTTCTTGGGCACGCAGGCGCGCCAGTGACGCTCGAGCAGGCGCGTGACCGTCCCCGCCTCGGCCGCCGACAGCCGCGCCAGCACCATCGGATAGTTGCGATAGTGGTCGGTGAAATAGAACGCCTCGGGCGCCGCCTCGATCAGCATCTCGCGCTCGTCGAACGGCACGCCGGGCAGCACCAGGCTGTCGCCGTCCTCCTTCAGCCGGGTCAGGAACTTGCCGTTCGCCTTGAGGCAGGGATAGCCATAGGACGTCCCGTCCGCGACCAGCGGCAGGGCCAAGGCGAACGCGCGGACCTCGTCATAGGTGATGGGCATGGGCGAAGCTCCCCTGGCGCGACTATAGAGGGACCATGAGCGCGGAAAACACCCTGAAGACGCCGATCCTCGTGCTGGGCGCCACCAGCCTGATCGGGACCTTCCTGATGGAACGGCTGCAGGCGGCCGGGCACGAGCCCATGGGCCTGTCGCGTCGCCCGCCCTATGGCTTCTCGGCGAGCGGCGACGCCTGCTGGATCGACGCCGACCTCAAGGGCGAGGATCTCGCCGAACAGCTGCCCGGCGCGGCCACGGTGTTCTCGCTGTCGCCGATCTGGCTGCTGCCGGCCGTGCTGCCGCTGCTTAAGGCGCGCGGCATGAAGCGCCTTGTGGCGTTCTCGTCGACCAGCCGCTTCACCAAGGAAGCCTCGCCCGAGGCCTCCGAGCGCGCCGTGGCCAAGGCCCTGGCCGAGGCCGAAGCCGCCGTCGAGGCCTTCTGCGCGGAGCACGGCGTGGCCTGGACCATCCTGCGCCCGACCCTGATCTATGCCGAGGGTCGCGACGGCAATGTCAGCCGCCTGGCCGGGCTGATCCGCCGCTTCAAGGTGCTGCCGCTGTCGGGCGCCGGCGAGGGCCTGCGCCAGCCGGTGCATGCCGACGACCTGGCCGCCGGGGCCATCGCCGCCGCGAGCGCGCCCGCCGCTTTCGACCGGTCCTACGCCCTGGTCGGCGGCGAGACCCTGCCCTATCGCGAGATGGCCCGCCGGGTGTTCGAGGGCCTGGGCCGACGGCCGGCGATCGTGGTGCTGCCGCCCTGGCTGTTCGGCTTGCTGCTGACCCTGGCCAGGCCGTTCTTCCCCGGCGCCACCGCGGCCATGGGCGCGCGGATGAGCCAGGACCTGACCTTCGACGCAGCCGACGCGATTCGGGATTTCGGGTGGGCGCCGAGGGATTTTCGGCCGCGGTTCTGACCCCCTCCGGCCCTCCGGGCCACCTCCCCCAGAGGGGGAGGATCTATCGGCGCAGATGCTCCCCCCCTGGGGGAGCTGTCGCGGAGCGACTGAGGGGGCCCGCGAAGCGGGTCAAGCCAGCCCCGCCCGTCCGTAATACAGCATCCCCGCCGCCGGCCGCCTCAGCCCGCGGCGGATCCGCGGCCCGAACTTGGTCATCGACAGCAGGCGCGAGACCATCGCCTCGTCGCCGGCCCGGCGGAACGCCCGGGCCGAAGCCGACCACAGGGCCGTGGTCGCCGGATGCGGCAGGACGACGCCCGCCGCCAGGCCCAGGGCCAGCAGGCCATAGCCGGCGATGCGGTTCGAGATCGGGTCGGGACGGGTCATTGGATATCTCCTTTCGTGGGGTGGAGGAGGACCGCCGGGGGCTGGGCGGGTGGCGGTCCTCCTCGGGCCGCCGAGCGAGCGTTTACTCGGCGGCGATGGGGGCCGCGTCGAACGCGATCCCCAGTCTCGAAGCGACGCCCGCGGCATAGGCCGGGTCGGCGCGGTGGAAGTGGACCAGCTGGCGACGCACGATCGCTTCGGGCACGCCCTGCATGGCGGCGGCGATATTGCCGAACAGCGCCGCCTGCTGGGCCGGGCTCATCAGCCGGAAGAGAGCGCCCGGCTGGGCGTAGTCGTCATTGCCGGCCCGGTGATCGAAGCGATCGGCGTCGCCGTAGAGCGGCAGCGGCGGTTCGGCCACGGATGGATCCTGCACCGGCCCGCCGAAGCTGCTGGGCTCGTACCAGGCCTGCGTCCGCTTCGGCGCATCGAAGCGCATGGCGCCGTCGGCGTGGTAGTGGTTCACCGGGCAGCGCGGACGATTGACCGGCAGGGCCTCGTAGTGCGTGCCCACCCGGTAGCGGTGCGCGTCGGCATAGGCGAACAGCCGCCCCTGCAGCACCTTGTCGGGCGAGAAGCCGATGCCGGGCACGATGTTCGATGGCGAGAACGAGCTCTGCTCGACCTCGGCGAAATAGTTGTCCGGGTTGCGGTTCAGCTCCAGCACGCCGACCTCGATCAGCGGGAAGTCGGCATGCGGCCACACCTTGGTCAGGTCGAACGGGTCGAAGGCCGTCTCGCGCGCCTGAGCCTCGGTCATGATCTGCACCTTCAGGGTCCAGCGTGGGTAGTCGCCGCCCTCGATGGCCTCGAACAGGTCGCGCTGGGCGCTCTCGCGGTCGCCCGCGATCACCGCATTGCCCTCGTCATTGGTCCAGGTGCGGATCCCCTGCTGGGACTTGAAGTGGAACTTCACCCACACCCGCTCATTGGCGGCGTTGACGAAGCTGTAGGTGTGGCTGCCGAAGCCGTGCATGTGGCGATAGCCCTGCGGCAGGCCGCGATCCGAGAACAGGATCGTCACCTGGTGCAGGCTCTCGGGGCTCAGGCTCCAGAAATCCCACATCGCCGTGGGCGAGCGCAGGTTCGACACCGGGTGGCGCTTCTGGGTGCGGATGAAGTCGGGGAACTTCAGCGGGTCGCGGATGAAGAACACCGGGGTGTTGTTGCCCACCAGGTCCCAGTTGCCCTCTTCGGTATAGACCTTCAAGGCGAAGCCGCGCACGTCGCGCTCGGCGTCGGCCGCGCCGCGCTCGCCGGCCACGGTGGAAAAGCGCAGCAGCACTTCGGACGTCGCGCCCGGCTGCAGCGCCTTGGCCTTGGTGTAGCGGCTGATGTCGTGGGTGATGGTCAGCGTGCCGTAGGCCGCCGAGCCCTTGGCGTGGACCACGCGCTCGGGAATGCGCTCGCGGTTCTGGTGCGCCAGCTTCTCGATCAGCTGGTAGTCCTGCATCAGCAGAGGGCCACGCGGGCCGGCCGACAGGCTGTTCTGGTTGTCCGCGACGGGCGCGCCGGCCGTGGTGGTCAGGATGGTCTTGATCATGTCGCCCTCGTCGAATTCCTTGACGCCACTGTCGCGGGCGGCGTTCGATAAATCCAACTGATCGTTTTTCTCGGCAGGATCGGAAAATCCTATCGAACGGTAGCGCGGACGATCACGCGCTTCTTGGAAGGACTCATCGGCTCGACCCGGAAGGCGCGGCGGTTTAAGCCAAGCCGCATGACCGCCATCCTGCCCGACGCCGCCGCCGCCAACTGGGTCGACCGCTACGCACCCGTGTCCTTGCGCCCGTGGCTGAAGCTGGGGCGGTTCGACCGTCCGGCCGGCATCTGGCTCTTGATGCTGCCCGGCTGGCAGGGCATCGCCCTGGCCGCGGCCGAGAAGGGCCAGTTGCCCAATCCCTGGCTGCTGATCGCCTTCTTCGTCGGAGCGGCGCTGATGCGAGCGGCCGGCTGCGCCTTCAACGACATCGTCGACCGCGACTTCGACGCCCAGGTGGCCCGCACCGCCCTGCGCCCGATCCCAGCCGGCCTGATCACCGTCAAACAGGCCTGGCTGTTCCTGGTGGGATGCAGCCTGACCAGCTTCCTGATCCTGATCTGCCTGGGCTGGGTCGCCATCGGCCTGGGCGTGGCCTCGCTGCTGCTGGTGGCCGGCTATCCGTTCATGAAGCGCATCACCTGGTGGCCGCAGGCCTGGCTGGGCCTGACCTTCAACTGGGGCGCCCTACTGGGCTACGCCGCCGCCACCCACACCCTGTCGTGGTCGGCCGCCCTGCTCTACGCCTCGGGCATCTTCTGGACCCTGGGCTACGACACGATCTACGCCATCCAGGACATCGAGGACGACGCCCTGGCCGGGGTAAAGTCGTCGACCCGCCGCCTCGGCGCCAAGGTCCGCGAGGGCGTGGCGGTGTTCTACGTCCTGGCCTTCGTGCTGGCGCTGGCCGCCGCCTGGGTCGGGGGCCTGGGGCCGCTGTTCCTGCCGCTGCTGGGCCTCTTTGGCCTGCACCTGTCGCGCCAGGCCGTGGCCGTGCGCGTCGACGACGGCCCCGGCGCGCTGAAGATCTTCAAGTCCAACGCCCAGGCCGGCGCGATCCTGGTCCTGGCCCTGGTGGCCGGCCTGTGGAGCCCGGCGGGGTTCTGAGAAGACCCCCTCAGTCGCTCCGCGACAGCTCCCCCAGAGGGGGAGCATCTTTTCGGGCTCGGCGTGAACCAGATCCTCCCCCTCTGGGGGAGGTGGCCCGGAGGGCCGGAGGGGGATCTCCCTAGAACGGCCCAGCCCGATAGATCCGCTCCATCGACCGTTCCAGTTCGCCCAGCCGGCGGTCATAGGCCCGGTTCAGGCAGCCGCGGTTGGCCTTGCAGCCCGCGCGATCGTTCAGCCAGGCCTGCTGGCCGTCCATCAGCGCGCCGCGCGCGCCCATGCCCATGGTGCGTTTGTTGATGTCGTAGAGAACGGCCATCCGCACGTCCTTGTTGTCGAGCCCCCGATCCGCGCAGATCGCCCGCTCGTCGGCCCGCCGGGCCTTGGCGCAGTCGAAGCTGGCCGCGTGGGCGCCTCCGGCGAGACCAAGCGAGACAAGGGCGACGGCGACGAGCAAGCGCATGAAAACTCTCCGGAAACAGGCCTGACCTAACGGCATTCTGTCGGCCAGAACCTGAATGTGCGATGATCCGTTCCATGGCCGTCGCCGCTCGCATCAAGCCGCAGGAGCTGTTCGCGCCCGAGGAATGGGCTCGCCTGTCGGCGCGCTCGTCCTGGCGCGGGATCGCCATGGTCGCCCATGCCTGGGGGGTGATCCTGGCCGCCGGCGCCCTCTTCGTGATCTGGCCCAATCCCCTGACCTACATCCTCGCGGTGATGCTGATCGGCGCGCGGCAGCTGGGCCTGGCGATCTTGATGCACGAGGCCGCGCATGGGGGACTGCACCCCAACCTCAAGCTCAACGACTGGCTGGGCGAGTGGCTGTGCGCCGCGCCCCTGGGCGCTTCGCTCAGCAGCTATCGCCCCTATCACCTGACCCACCACAAGTTCGCCCAGCAGGCGGAAGACCCCGACCTCGTCCTGTCGGCGCCGTTCCCGACCACCCGCGCCTCGCTGCGCCGCAAGATCATCCGCGACCTGACCGGCCAGACCTTCTTCAAGCAGCGGCTGGGACCGATCATCGCCGGCTTGAAGAAACGCAGCCACGGCCAGGCCCCGGGCACGATCTTCGCCCGCGCGGCGGCGGGCCAGAAGCGGTTCCTGCTGACCAACCTGGCCATGCTCGTGGTGCTCAGCGCCGCCGGCCTGTGGTGGGCCTGGCTGGCGCTCTGGATCGTGCCGATGGCCACCTGGTTCCCGCTGGTCACCCGCCTGCGCAACATCGCCGAGCACGCCCTGGTGGCCAAGGACGAGCCCGACCCCTTCCGCCACGCCCGCACCACCCGCGCCAACTGGCTCGAACGCGCGCTCGTCGCCCCCTACCACGTCAACTTCCACGCCGAGCACCACCTGTTCATGCACGTGCCCTGCTGGAACCTGCCGCGCGCGCATCGGCTGCTGCGGGAGAAGGGGCTGACGGACGGCATGCTGACCGCGCCGGGCTATCTGACGGTGCTGAAGGCGGCGTCGGGCAAGGTGGCGGCGTAGACCCCCTCCGGCCCTCCGGGCCACCTCCCCCAGAGGGGGAGGATCTAGAGGCGCCGCACCAAGAAGATGCTCCCCCTCTGGGGGAGCTGTCGGCGAAGCCGACTGAGGGGGTCTCGCGCGGCGCAAAGCGGCTATAACCGCCCCATGATCGTCCAGACCCTGGAAGGCCGCCGGGCCTTCATCGCCGACAACACCCGCCTGCTGCCCACCCCGCACGCGCCCGAACTGGTGCTGCACCTGGCCGACGAGATCACGCCGCTGTGGAAGCTGACGGAAGAGGCGCTGGAAGAGATCGGCCTGCCGCCGCCGTTCTGGGCCTTCGCCTGGGCCGGCGGCCAGGCCCTGGCGCGCTACGTGCTGGATCACCCGGAGATCGTGCGCGGCAAGACCGTGATCGACTTCGCCACCGGTTCAGGCATCGTCGCGGTGGCGGCCATGAAGGCAGGCGCCAAGAGCGTTCTGGCCGCCGACATCGACGTCTTCTGCGAGGCGGCCGTGGCCATGAACGCCGCGGCCAACGGCGTCGAGATCGCCTTCACCGACGCCAACCTGCTGGACGCCCCGCCGCCGCCGGCCGACGTGCTGCTGGCCGGCGACATCTGCTACGAGGGCCCGATGGCGGCGGCCGTCATGGCCTGGCTGGGGAAGGGCCGCGCGGCCGGCGCCACGGTGCTGGTCGGCGACCCCGGCCGCACCTACTTTCCCAAGGACGGCCTGGAAAAGCTGGCCGAATACCAGGTGCCGACCACCCGCGAGCTGGAAGACCTGGCGATCAAGCGCACCAGCGTCTGGACTCTGCCTTGAGCAGAAACTAGAACACAATAGGAACAAATCGAGGAGCACGCTCATGCGCGAAGACGGCAAGATCGACTACATCGAATGGGCGGGCGGCGAGCTGCCGGCGACCAAGGCCTTCTACGCCGCCGCCTTCGGCTGGAGCTTCACCGACTACGGCCCCGGCTACACCGCCTTCGAGGGCCAGGGCGCCGACGGCGGCTTCGTGGGCGACGTCACCGAAGAGCCGGCCAAGCCGCTGGTCATCCTCTACGCCAACGACCTCGAAGCCATGGAGGCCAAGGTCACGGCCGCCGGCGGCGTGATCGTCAAGCCGATCTTCGAGTTCCCCGGCGGCCGCCGCTTCCACTTCATCGACCCGGCCGGCAACGAACTCGCCGTCTGGAGCGCTGCCGGGTTCGAGTAACCCCCTCAGTCGCTTCGCGACAGCTCCCCAGAGGGGGAGCATCTGGCGCGAAGATCCTCCCCCTCTGGGGGAGGTGGCCCGAAGGGCCGGAGGGGGGCCGTTTTCAGCTTGCAAGGCGGCAGGCGGTCATCACTTCCCCACCCATCGCTTCGCGATCGCCTCCCTGCTCCTCCCCCGTGAAACGGGGGAGGTGGCGCGGCGCTATCAGCGCCGTGACGGAGGGGGCGACCGCACGCGCCGAACCCAGTCACGCCCCCTCCACCGCTTCGCGGTCCCCCTCCCCCGCACGCGGGGGGAGGAGCTAGTTTCCGCATCCCCCGCCAATTCCCGGCAGCAGCCTGTCGGCAGGACGTTCCTTATCGGTCTCAACAGGCCTATCTAGCCGCCCATGAGCGATTTCGACGATGAAGACGAGACCACCGGCAAGCGCCGGGCGCTGTCCAACGGCCAGGTGCTGGGCTTCCTGGCGCGGTTCTGGCTGCGCCGGAAGACGATCTTCGCCGCCGGCGTCAGCCTGACCCTCGTGGCGGTGGCCTTCGACCTGGCCCTGCCCTGGGCCTCTGGCAAGCTGATCGACGTGGTCGCCGCCGGCCACAAGGACCAGGCCTGGGGCGCCTGGGCGGCCTTCGTCGGCGTCTACCTGGCCTTCTCGCTGATCCGCAACGTCGCCCACCGGTTCTGGATTCCCCTGGCCGCCCGCAACATGGAGGAGATGACCAACGAGGGCTTCGCCCGCGTCCAGGCCTTCTCGTCCGACTGGCACGCCGACAGCTTCGCCGGCGCCACGGTGCGCAAGCTGACCCGCGCCATGTGGGGCTATGACAGCGTCACCGACGCCTTCACCATCTGGCTCGTGCCCAGCCTGATCGTGCTGGTCGGCCTGTCGGTGATGATGCTGGTGCGACAGCCGCTGGCCGGCGCCATCTCGCTGGTCGTGGTGGTGCTGTACCTGGCGGTGAACCTGTGGATCACCGAGCGCTATGTCCGCCCGTCCAACCTGAAGTCCAACGCTCTCGACTCCGCCATCGGCGGAGCCCTGGCCGACGCCGTGACCTCCAACCCCACGGTGAAGGCCTTCGGCGCCGAGGCCCGCGAGACCGAGCGCCTGGCTGAGGTCACCGCCGCCTGGCGCGACGCGGTGATGGTCACCTGGAACCGCTTCACCGACGTCTGGCTGGGCCAGAACCTGCTGCTAGTCGTGCTGCAGGCGGGGCTGTCGGGCGCCATGGTCTGGGCTTGGCTGCAAGGCCAGGCCGGCCCCGGCGACGTCGCCTTCGCCATCACCGCCTTCCTGCTGATGAGCGGCTATCTGCGCAACATGGGCGAGAACATCCGCATGCTGCAGAAGGGCCTGGACGACAGCGAGGACGCCGCCGCCTGGGCCACGCTGGCCCCGCAGATCGCCGACCAGGCGGGCGCGCCCGACTTCGCGCCCGGCCCCGGCGAGATCGCCTTCCAGGGCGTGACCTTCGCCTATCGCAACGCCGGCGCGCCGCTGTACGACCGCTTCTCGCTGGATATCGCGCCGGGCGAGAAGGTCGCCCTGGTCGGCCCGACGGGCTCGGGCAAGTCGACCTTCGTCAAGCTGATCCAGCGCCTGCACGACCTGCAGGGCGGGCGGATCCTGATCGACGGCCAGGACGTGGCCCGGGTGACGCAAGGCAGCTTGCGCCGCGCCATCGCCGTGGTGCCGCAGGACCCGGCCCTGTTCCACCGGTCCCTGCTCGACAACATCGCCTACGGCCGCCCCGACGCGACCTTCGACCAGGTGGTGGAGGCGGCCAAGAAGGCCCGCGCCCATGACTTCATCCTGAAGCTTCCGCACGGCTACGACACCCTGGTCGGCGAGCGCGGCATCAAGCTTTCGGGCGGCGAGCGCCAGCGCGTGGCCATCGCCCGCGCCTTCCTGACGGACGCCCCGATCCTGGTGCTGGACGAGGCCACCTCGTCGCTCGACGTCGAGACCGAGGCCCTGGTGCAGGAAGCCGCCGAAGCCCTGATGCAGGGCCGCACGACGATCGTCATCGCCCACCGCCTGTCGACCGTGCGCGGCGCCGACCGCATCCTGGTGTTCCAGAACGGCCGCGTCGTCGAGGAAGGCCGCCACGCCGACCTCAAGGCCGCCGGCGGGGTCTATGCCCGGCTGAACGCGGTCAGCGAGGGAGCGGCTTAACGCTGCTTGCCGCAGGAGGCCAACGGATCAATGCGCATCCGTTGGCCGCCGACGACAAGGTCCTGGGCCGGCGGCGACGGCGCGACATGGATGTCGCCCGCCTCCAGTTCCTTGTTGATATCGCCGCAGAAGGGCTTGGTCTGGGCGGTTCTCGACCAGGAGCCTGCGGTGTCGACTTTATAGATGTCGAAGACGTTGCCGGATGACAGCAGCACCTCGGCGACGCCGTCGCCATCGATATCGGCGAGCACTGCCCGGCATTCCAGGAAGCCGGCAAGGCAATCAGGCTCCGCACTAATGTCCCAGAGCTGATCGACGAAGCTTTTGGGCAGGACCTGGCCCTTGGGATAGACCTTGGTCTTCTTGTAGCGGTCCGGCGCGGGGGTGCGGTCGATCCTGTAGGGTCGGCTTTCGAGCTTGGCCGTGAAGGTCGCCCTGGCCCGGATGACCGGATTGGGGTCGCGTTGCAGGCCCTCCAGCGCCTTGACGCCGAAGCGGCCGCCGTCGAACCGCAGGGCGACGTAGTCGAACGCCTCGGCCTTGACCTTGCCGCCGCGCAGTCGCGCGACCTGGTCGTTCACAGACAGCCGGCGCGGATCGGCGATCGGCGTCACCAGGGCCAGCAGCACGGCGAGGACCACGAAGGCCATGCCGATATTGACCGCCTCCAGGACCTTCATCCACGCGCCGGGCCGTACGGCCGCGACCGCGTAGCCCAGGGCATAGCCCGCCGCGACCAACACGCAGGCGGCGGCGATGATCCGGTCGGGGCTGAGCCCGTGCTGGCCGACGCGCAGGGAAAGGCCGTAGGCCGCCAGGACCGTGATCGGAACCAGCAGCAGTCCGGCCAGCCGCGCCGCCCATTTCAGGACGAGAGCGGTCGTCTCGGTTCCGTCCTGGTAAGCGGCGTTGGTCAGCAGCACGAGGAAGGCGGCGGCGACAAGCAGGCTGGCCGTGGCGCTGCGGGTCTTCCAAAGCGGCTCCAGCCCCGTGAACGGCAGGGTGAGCAGGAACGCCCCGGCGATCAGCACCATCAGCGGCAGCAGCCAGGCCAGAAGGGTCAGGGCCACGGTCCGCACCCCGCGCACCAGGCCCGCCCGCACGTCGGTCAGCTGCACGGCGGCGGCGAACATCGTGGTCGTGGCCGGAATGGCGAAGAGCTTGTTCTGGATGAGCGTCTCGATGGCCTCGACCCCGATCAGCTTGAACAGCACCGCCGCCAGCCACAGCAGCAGCCAGAAGGCGCCGGTGAAGCCGGCCGCCAGCACCAGCTGCACCCCGTGCTTCCAGGTGATGTCGAAATAGCTGGCGAAGCGGGCGATCACTCGCCGCTCGATGTCGGCCGGCTCGACCAGGTGGTGGCCGATGAACACCAGGGCCGCCGCGCCCAGCACACTGAGCGGACCCATGCCGTTGACGCCCGTGGCGGCCGGATCGCCGCTCCAGACGCCATAGGCCCCGATCCCGGCGGCCAGCACCACGACCACCGCCTTCCACGCCGCCAGGGCGGGCAAGCGCATCGTCGACAGTCCGGCCAGCACCACGAAAGGCGTGAACAGGAAAGCCAGCAGGAAGGCCGCATAGATCATCGGCTGACCGTCGGGCCAGAACTTCAGTTCGTCGGCCCGGTACAGCCAATACAGCAGCAGGCCCTGGACCAGGCCGACGGCCAGCCGCAGGACGGTCGTCCGGCGGACGGCGCGCGGATCGGCTTCGACGGAAAGGTCGGTCATCGTCGGCTCCTGCTATCCTAGAGGCGGCAGAGATCACGCCTCGCGCGCGGCGCCTAGGCCGAAGCCTGGCCTCCATCCTTTCTCCACACCCGCTCGACGTTTCCTCGACGCCCCTCTCGCCCTGCCCTCCCGCCGCCTTGCCCTCTCGCCTTGCTCTGGCGCGCCCCCGCCCCTAGGTTCCGCGCCGTTCCAGGAGTTTCCCGCCCATGGCCTACCGCTCGCTTCGCGAATTCATCGACGTGTTGGAGGCCCAGGGCGAGCTGGTGCGGGTCAAGGAGCCGGTCTCGTCCGTGCTCGAGATGACCGAGATCCAGACCCGCCTGTTGGCGACCGGCGGCCCGGCGGTGCTGTTCGAGCACGTGCTGCTGCCCGACGGGTCACGCTCGGCGATGCCGGCCCTGGCCAACCTGTTCGGCACGGTCAAGCGGGTGGCGATGGGCGTGACGCTGGGCGGCGAGCCGCGCACCACCGCCGGCGAACTGCGCGAGGTGGGCGAGCTTCTGGCCTTCCTGCGCCAGCCCCAGCCGCCCAAGGGCTTGAAGGACGCCATCGACATGCTGCCGCTGGCCAAGACGGTGCTGTCGATGCGCCCCGGCACGGTGAAGAAGGCGCCGGTGCAGGAGGTCGTGCTGACCGGCGACCAGATCGATCTTGCCAAGCTGCCGGTGCAGACCTGCTGGCCGGGCGAGCCCGCGCCCCTGATCACCTGGGGCCTGGTGGTCACCAAGGGCCCCAGCGACGACCGCGAGGACGACTTCAACCTCGGCATCTATCGCATGCAGGTGCTGGGCAAGGACAAGGCGATCATGCGCTGGCTGGCCCACCGCGGCGGGGCCCAGCACTACGCCCGCCACAAGAAGGCCGGCAAGAAGGAGCCCCTGCCCTGCGCCGTCGTGCTGGGGGCCGATCCCGGCACGATCCTGGCCGCCGTGACGCCGGTGCCCGACACCTTGAGCGAATACCAGTTCGCCGGCCTGATGCGGGGCGCCAAGCTCGACCTCGTCCCGTGCAAGACCGTGCCGCTGATGGTCCCGGCCCAGGCCGAGATCGTGCTGGAGGGCCACGTCCTGCTCGACGAGTACGAGGACGAGGGCCCCTACGGCGACCACACCGGCTACTACAACAGCGTCGAGAAGTTCCCGGTCTTCCAGGTGACCGCCATCACCATGCGCAAGGACCCGATCTACCTGACCACCTTCACCGGCCGTCCGCCGGACGAGCCCTCGGTGCTGGGCGAGGCGCTGAACGAGGTGTTCATCCCGCTGATCCGCCAGCAGTTCCCTGAGATCGTCGACTTCTGGCTGCCGCCCGAGGGCTGCTCCTACCGCATCGCCGTGGTGTCGATGAAGAAGGCCTATCCGGGCCACGCCAAGCGGGTGATGCTGGGCGTGTGGAGCTACCTGCGCCAGTTCATGTATACCAAGTGGGTGATCGTCGTGGACCACGACATCGACGCCCGCGACTGGAAGGACGTGATGTGGGCGATCAGCACCAAGATGGACCCCGCCCGGGACATCACGGTGATCGAGCACACGCCTATCGACTATCTCGACTTCGCCAGTCCGGTGAGCGGCCTGGGCTCGAAGATTGGCCTCGACGCCACCGACAAGTGGGAGCCCGAGACCAATCGCGAGTGGGGCGAGGAGATCCGCATGGACCAGTCGGTGATCGACGCGGTCAGCGAGAAGTGGTCACGCCTGGGCCTGCCGGGCGAAGGCAAGCCGATCTGGAAGGGCAAGTAGTCCGCAGCGTCTGAAATCGGGGGATTTCGTGGACCCATTCGAGTTCTTCTTCAGCTTCTACGGCCTGCTGCTCGGCTTTTCGGTGGCCGAACTGGTGGGCGGCTTCGCGCGCCTGCTGCACGAGCGGCGTAGCGTGCGGTTCGGTTACCTGACGCCGCTGCTGGCTCTGTTCGTGGCCATCGACATCGCCAGCTTCTGGAACCAGGCCTGGGTGATCTTCCGCCCTGCGCCCTACAACTACGCCCTGCTGATCGTCGGCCTGGTGGTGGCCAGCACCTTCTATGTCGCCGCCACCCAGGTGTTCCCGCGCGAACTGAAGCCGGGCGAGGACCTCGACGACCACTTCTGGACCCGCAAGCGCCTGGTTCTGCTCAGCGTCATGGGGGCCAACCTGCTGATCGTGGTCCTGTTCCTGGGCCTGGTGACCCTGAACGGCGAAATCGCGCGGCTGCGGCTGGGCCCGGGCTTCTGGGTGGGCACGCCGCTGTTCATGGGGCTGACGCTGCTGGCGGCCCTGAACCGCAAGCGGCTGGTGGTGGCGAGCGCCCTGGCGATCCTGCTGGCCTATCAGGCCTGGCAGATCTTCGGCTCGGCCAAGGCGCTGGTCGACAAGGGCGGCTGGTCGCTGTTCGGCGGCTGACGCGGCGCGTGGCCCTCGCCCTTCGACAGGCTCAGGGTGAGGACCATCTTCGAACGCCGGGCAGCAGAAAAGCCTCATCCTGAGCCTGTCGAAGCATGCCCTCGGGCGGGCCGCGCAGCGCGACCCGATGGGGACGAGGTTTTCGCCACGACGCCGCTTGTTGACAAGACTTGGCCCCTTGCCATCCCCACCTGGAGGCGCGACGACAGGGCCCATGCGCTCGACCGCTCTCCTCACCCTCGCCCTGCTTGCATTGGGAACGCCCGCCATGGCCCAGACCCCCGCCGCCAAAGCCCCCTGGGACCAGGCCTTCCTGCCCCCGGCCCCGCATTGGCAGGGCGCCAGCCAGGCGCTGATTCGCGACGCTTCGGATCCGTGGGTCACCGCCTTCGAGGCCGATCCGGGCCACGACTTCTCGCCCAACTACGTCGACACCCGCGCCTGGTTCGACAGGCTGGATAAGGCCAGCAAGCTGGTCCGCGTCGAGGACTTCGGCGTCTCGCCCGAAGGCCGGCCGATCTTCGCGGTGATCGCCAGCAAGGACGGCGACAAGCTGGATCCGAAGAAGCCCCTGCTGCTCGTGCAGTGCGGCATCCACCCGGGCGAGATCGACGGCAAGGACGCGGGCATGATGCTGCTGCGCGACATGGCCTTTCACGGCAAGGACGGCCTGCTCGACAAGGTCAACCTGGTGCTGATCCCGATCCTGTCAGTCGACGGCCACGAGCGCTCGGGCCCCTATTCGCGCCCCAACCAGCGCGGGCCGCGCATTCAGGGCTGGCGCAACACCGCCACCAACCAGAACCTCAACCGCGACTTCATGAAGCTCGACCAGCCCGAGATGCAGGCGCTGAAGCGGCTTCAGGCCAAGTACCACGCCGACCTTTACGTCGACGTCCACGTCACCGACGGCATGGATTACCAGTACGACGTCACCTACGGCTACAACGGCGAGGACGGGGTCTGGTCGCGCTCGCCGGCCACCGCCAAGTGGCTGGACGACGCCTTCAAGCCGGCGATGAACCAGAACCTGGAGGCCGAGGGCCATATCCCGGGCGAGCTGGTCTTCGGCATCGACGAGCGCAACCCCAAGGCCGGCCTGTCGGACGGGGGCTTAGGCGAGCGGTTCTCCAACGGCTGGGGCAGCGCCGCCCACGTGCCGACCATCCTGATCGAGAACCACAGCCTGAAACCCCACGCCCAGCGGGTGCTGGGGACCTATGTCTTCATCGAGACGGCGTTGAAGCTGCTGGCCCAGAAGGGCGACACCCTGCGCACGGCGATCGCCGCCGACAGCGCCCTGCGCCCGGCCACCATCCCGGCCAACTTCGTCGCCGACGACAAGCCGAGCGTGACCCGGGCCTTCAAGGGCATCCGCTACGAGACCTATGAGAGCGCCGCCTCGGGCAAGACCGAGATCCGCTGGCTGGGCGAGGCCGACCCCGAACTGTGGCAGCTGCCGTTCTACGGCTCGCATCCGACGCTGCATCTGGCGCGTCCCAAGGCCTATTGGGTGCCTAGCTACCGCGCCGACATGATCGAGCGGCTGAAGCTGCACGGGGTGAAGGTCGAAACGCTGGATGCGTCCAAGACCGTGCCGGTCGAGATGCTGCGCCTTGTCGAGCCCAAGCTCGCCCCGCGCGCCAACGAGGGCCACGTGCAGATGAGCGTCGAGCAGGTGACGACGGAAGCCCGTGACTGGACTTTCCCCAAGGGCTCGGTGCGGGTGTCGACCGACCAGCCGCTGGGCGACCTCGTCGTGCTGCTGCTCGAGCCGCAGTCGAGCGAGAGCGTCTTCGCCTGGGGCATGGTCCCCGAGGTGCTGAGCCGCGTGGAATATATCGAGCCCTACGCCATCGCCCCGCTGGCCGAGAAGATGATGGCCGCCGATCCGGCGCTGAAGGCGCAGTTCGAAGCCAAGCTGGCCGCCGAACCCAAGTTCGCCGCCGATCCCGACGCGCGCCTGGCCTGGTTCTACAGGCGCACGCCCTTCTACGACCAACGCCACCTGCTCTACCCGATCGCCCGGGAGAAGTGAGGAAAAGATCCTCCCCCTCTGGGGGAGGTGGCCCAGAGGGCCGGAGGGGGTAGCGCAGGCCTATGCCGAGCAGACCCCCTCAGTCGCTCCGCGACAGCTCCCCCAGAGGGGGAGCATCTGCCTCCCAGGGCCGCACCACCCCATATCGCTCGACCAGCGCATCCACCGCAGCCCGCAGCTTCGCGCTGGGATACGGCGTGCGGGGCCAGACGAGGTTGACCGGCAGGGGGCTGTCGAAGACGCTGTCGAGCACCGTCTCCAGCCGCCCGGCCGCCAGATCCTCGGCGACCAGCCAGCGGGGGACCATGGCGATCCCCGCGCCGGCCAGCGCGGCCTGCGCCAGCATCTGCGCATCCGCCAGCCGCACGCGGCCGTCGACCACCAGGCTGCGCGGCGCGCCGTCCGTGTCGACATGGGGCCAGGGCGTGGGACGGCCGTCGCGAGCCTCGACCAGGCAGTCGTAAGCGGCGAGGTCATCGATGGTTCCGGGCCGTCCGCGCGCGTCGAGATAGGCCGGGGTGGCGCAGACCACCCGCCGCTGCGCGCCCAGTGACCGGGCCACCAGGCCGGCGCGGTCGTCCAGCGCACCGATGCGCACCGCCAGGTCGACGCCCTCGCCGGTCAGGTCGACCGGCCGCGCCTCGAAGCTCGCCTCCAGTCGCAGGGCGGGCCAGCGGGCCAGCAGGTCCAGCAGCACCGGCATGACGAAGGCCCGGCCCAGCAGCGGCGGCAGGGCCACGCGCAGCAGGCCCGACGGCTCGCCCCGCCCCTGCTTCAGCTCGGCCTCGGCCTGGGCCAGGCCCGCCAGGGCCGCCACACAGCGGGCGTGATAGAGGCGGCCGTCCTGCGTCAGGGCCGCGCTGCGGGTGGTGCGGGCCAGCAGGCGCACGCCCAGCCTGGCCTCCAGCCGCGCCACCGCCTTGCCCACCGCCGACGGCGACAACCCCAGCATCCGCGCGGCGGCGGCAAAGCCGCCATGCTCGGCCACGGCCACGAAGGCCCGCACGCCGCTGTATCCGTCGATGGAAGGGATCGAAGTCATTCCCGAACTGACGTCCGCAATGATCGGAATTCAAGTCGTTTCCGTCGCCGCCCGCCGCCGCCTAAGCCTTGGGCCATGCGATACGATGACAAGACCCTGGTGGTGATCGGCGGCGGCTCGGGGATCGGGCTGGCCACGGCGAAGGCCTTCGTCCAGGGGGGCGGGCAGGTCGTGATCGGCGGCCGATCCCTCGATCGCCTGGAGGCCGCGCGCGAACGCCTCGGCCCCAACGCCCGCGCGGCGGCGGTCGACCTCTTCGACCCCGCCTCGGTGGCCCGCTTCTTCGCGCTGGTCGACCGCATCGACCATCTGTTCACCCCGGCCGCCACCTACACGATCGCGCCCTTCGACCACCCTGACGAGGCGGCTCTGGCCTCGCCGTTCGACGGCAAGTTCTGGGGTCAGGTCCGCTGCGTGCGCGCCGCCGCGCCCAAGCTTTCACCCGACGGCTCGGTGGTGCTGATGTCCGGCGCCGCCAGCGCCCGGCCGCCGAAGGGCGCGGCCCTCTACGCGGCCGCCAACGGCGCCATCGAGGCCTTGGGGCGCGGCCTGGCGGTGGATCTGGCGCCCATCCGCGTCAATGTCATCGCCCCGGGCACGATCGACGGCGACCTCTGGGCCCGCCGCCCGCCCGAGGTCCGCGACGCCGCCTTCGCCGGCCAGGCCGCCGGCTCGCTGGCCGGACGCCCCGGCTCCGAAGCCGAGATCGCCCAGGCCGTGCTGTTCCTGCTGACCAACGGCTTCACCACGGGGACGACCCTGTTCGCGGACGGCGGCTACAGCCTGCGGTAACCCCAGGCGCCCACCCAGAGCCAAGCTTCCGTCACGTCACCAGTTGCCATCGGCGTACAACCCAGGGCCTTATGCGGCCCCGCTTTCTGTACGAAGGGTCCGTCGATGGACGTTTCCGCTTCCGGCCATGCCGCCGCCCTGTGGGCCGGCCTGCATGTCTTCCTGCTGCTGGTGCTGTCGCTGCTGGTCGTTCGCGGCCGCCAGAAGCACAAGGTGGCGCTGGGCGACGGCGGCGTGCCCGAGCTCGCCCAGGCCGTGCGGGCTTTCGGCAACGCCAGCGAATACGTGCCCACGGGCCTGGGCGTCCTGGCCGTGCTGGCCGTCGTCGGCGCGCCGGCCATCGCCATCCACGGCGTGGGCCTTGTGCTGTTCGCCGGCCGCCTGATCCACGCCGTGGGCCTGTCGCGCAGCGGCGGCGCCTCGGTGCCGCGCGCCATCGGCATGATCTGCACCTGGCTGGCCTACGTCTTCGGCGGCGTGATCCTGCTGTTCTACGCCATTCCCTAAAACCGGAGGGGGCGCTTGCCCCGCCCCTCCCGCCTCGCCATAAGACGCCATGGACGAAAACCTGTTGCATGACGTCGTCGCCGCCGCGCGCAAGGCCGGGGCCGACGCCGCCGAGGCCGTGTTCGCCGAGCGCCAGTCCCTTTCGGTGGGCGTACGCCTGGGCGAGCTGGAGGAAGTCGAGCGCGAGGAGGCCAAGGATCTTGGCCTGCGCGTCTTCGTCGGCCGCCGCAGCGCCACCGTCTCCGGCTCGGACGTCAGCCCCGAGGCCCGCGCCAAGCTGGTCGAGCGCGCCGTCGCCATGGCCCGCCTGGCCCCCGAGGATCCCTATGCCGGCTTCGCGCCGAAGGACCGCCTGGCCAAGGGCCCGTTCCCCGACCTCGACCTGATCGACACCTACGAGCCCTCGGCCGAGACCCTGGAAGACCAGGCCCGCGCCGCCGAGGCCGGCGCCCGTGGCGTCGCGGGCGTGACCAATTCCGACGGCGGCTCGTCCAGCTGGAGCTCGACCGTCTGGCGCCTGGTCACCAGCGACGGCTTTTCGGGCCAGCACGCGGCCACGGGCTTTGGCATTTCCGCCTCGGCCATCGCCGGCGAGGGCGCTGGCATGGAGCGCGGCGGCGAGGGCCGTTCGGTGCGGCACGCGCAGGACCTGCCCTCCCCCGAGGCCATCGGCGCCAAGGCCGGCCAGCAGGCCGTCTCGCGCCTGGGCGCGCGCAAGATCGGCTCGACCACCGCCCCGGTGATCTTCGAGAACCGCCTGGCCATGTCGCTGATCAGCCCGCTGGTCGGCGCCATCTCCGGCCCGGCCATCGCCCGCGGCACCTCGTTCCTGAAGGACAAGCTGCACACGAGGATCTTCGCCGCCGGGGTGCAGCTGACCGACGACCCGCACCGGGTGCGCGGCCTGGGCTCGGCCCCGTTCGACGACGAGGGCGTGACCACCGTGCGCCGCGCCCTGATCGACGACGGCGTGCTGACCACCTGGCTGCTCAACAGCGCCAGCGCCCGCCAGCTGGGCCTCGAGACCACCGGCCACGCCTCGCGCGGCTCGGCCGGGGCGCCGGGCGTGTCGACCCACAACCTGACCCTGGAGCCGGGCGAGCTGGATCTCGCCGGCCTGATGGGCCAGGCCAAGGACGGCCTGTTCATCACCTCGATGTTCGGCCCCTCGCTGAACGGCAACACCGGCGACTGGTCGGTGGGCTGCTCGGGCTTCTGGTTCGAGAACGGCCAGATCGCCTATCCGGTCACCGAGATCACCGTGGCCGGCAACCTGATCGACATCTACGGCCGGCTGGTCGTGGGGTCGGACCTGGAGCTGCGCGGCGCCAGCAACAGCCCGTCGCTGCTGGTCGACGCCCTGGCGATCGCGGGCAAATGATGAGCGACCTCGACCTGATCCTCGACGCGGCCCGCGAGGCCGGGGCCCTGGCCCTGGCGGCCCGGGCCAAGGGCGTGAAGATCTGGTCGAAGGAGGGCGGCTCGCCGGTCACCGACGCCGACCTGGCGGTCGACGCCCTGCTGAAGGAGCGGCTGGGCGCGGCCCGGCCCGATTACGGCTGGCTGTCGGAGGAGACGGTCGACGACCCGGCCCGCCTGGCCACCGCCCGCCAGTTCGTGGTCGACCCGATCGACGGCACCGTCGCCTTCATGAAGGACAAGCCCTGGTTCGCCGTCTCGGTGGCCGTGGTCGAGAACGGCCGGCCGATCGCCGGCGTCGTCCATGCGCCCGCCCTGGACGAGACCTATGCGGCCACGGTTGGCGGCGGCGCGACCCTGAACGGCCAGGCCCTGGCCCCAAGCCTCTCCACTACGCTGGACGGCGCGGCCATGCTGGGCGACGCCAAGATGTTCGCTCACCCGGCCTGGCCCACCCCGTGGCCGGCCATGCGGGTCGAAGCCCGCAACTCGATCGCCTACCGCATCTGCCTGGTGGCGGCCGGCGCCTTCGACGCGGCGATCGCCCTGACCCCCAAGAGCGAGTGGGACCTGGCCGCCGCCGACCTGATCTGCGGCGAGGCCGGAGCGTTGCTTACCGATCACCTCGGCCGAAAATTCGCCTATAATCGGCCGAATCCGACGGTTCCGAGCCTGGTTTGCGCGAATAGGGCGCTTCACCCGTTGATCCTGTCACGCGTCGGGCATATCGACCTGCCATAATCAAAAACTCCGCAGGATCTTGCTCCCCCATGTCCGACAAGCAGCTTCTTCATATCGTGATCGGCGGCGAACTGAAGGATGTCGCCGGCACCGAATTCCGCGACCTCTCGAAGGTCGAATTCGTCGGCGCCTATCCGACCTACAACGACGCCCACGCCGCCTGGAAGGCCAAGGCCCAGGCCACCGTCGACAACGCCCACGCGCGCTACTTCATCATCCACGCCCACAAGCTGCTGGACCCGAGCGCGGCTTAAGCCCCCTCAGTCGCTACGCGACAGCTCCCCCAGAGGGGGAGCATCTTTCGGCGTAGATCCTCCCCCTCTGGGGGAGGTGGCCCGGAGGGCCGGAGGGGGTCATTCCCGCCGCAGCAGCTTGTCGGTCAGCACCTTGCCCAGCATGCCGGCGCGGAAGGTCTTCTTCATTTCCACCGGATCGTAGTCGTCGCTGTCGACCCACTGGGTGAAGGTCAGGCCCTTGGGGGCGCCCTTCTCCAGGTACTGGTCGAAGGTGTAGTCGAGCACCCCGGTGTTGCCCTCCTTGATGTGGAGGTAGCGGCCCGACAGCTGCTTCTTGGCCTCCTCGATCGGCAGGCCCAGGCGGTAGTGGGCGTAGAGCACGCTCATGATGCCCGCGCGGTCGGCCCCCGACTTGCAGTGGATCAGGGCCGGATATTCGATCGTCTCGAACAGTTCCTTGGCGCCGTGCACCCGCTGGCGGATCGGCACCTCGCGCGAGGTGATCACGAAGTCGACCATCTTGATGCCCAGGCGCTCGCAGGCGTCCTTCTCCAGCGCGTAGAAGCTGCCGTCGAAGCCGCCGCGCAGGTTCACCACCGTCTTGATGCCCTGCTTCTTCCACCAGGCCAGCTGGAACGGCCAGGGCTGGTTGGTGCGCACCAGTTCAGGGCTGATCCAGTGGGCGTTGGTGAAGCCCACGCGCAGATAGGCGTGGTCGTTCCACAGGAAGTGGAGATAGGTCTTAAAGCGCCCCCAGCGCGTGGAAAGGTCGAAACCGGCCAAGTGGCGATCCTCTGAAAACGCGCCTAGATAGGGCCCACAGGGGATTATTGCAAAACCCCGTGTCGTTTGCCGCTGCACTGCGGCGCCGGCGTCCTTGACAGCCCCCCTCTGAAATCCGACCCCTCGCCCATGACAGACGCCGCCGAGACCGAGATGACCAACCGCGCCCTGGCCGCGCGGGTCTGGCGCGACTACCTGCGGCCGCGCTGGAAGGGGTTCGTGGTCTCGGTCGTCTGCGCCGCCGTCGTCGCCGGCCTGACCGCGCTCCTGCTGTGGCTGGTCGGCCCGGCGGTGGACAAGCTGATCACCCATCCGACGCGCCAGGCGATCTGGACGATCCCGCTGGCGATCGCCTGCATCGCCGTGGTCCGCGCCGTCTTCCAGGTGCTGCAGGCCCGGATCATCAACGGCATCGGCAACGGCATCGTCGGCGACGTGCAGGTCGGGCTGTTTCGCCGGCTGGTCCGCGCCGACCTGGCGCGGCTGCGCGGCGCGCATTCGGGCTCTTACGTCGCCTCGGTGCTCTATGACGCCGGCCTGATCCGCGAGGCCTCGACCACGGGCGTCGTGAACTACGTGCGCGAGAGCCTGGTGGTGATCGGCGCCATCGGCACGATGTTCTGGTACGACCCGATCCTGACCGGCGCGGTGCTGCTGATCGCACCGGTGGTCAGCATGATCACCCGCCGCTTCTCCAAGAAGACCACCAAGGCCGCCAAGGGCGCCATGGGCGAGACCTCGAACCTGTCGACGGCGATCATGGAAAGCCTGGACGGCATCAAGATCGTCAAGATCGAGAACCGCGAGGCCGACGAGGAGGCCCGGGTCGGCGAGGTCATCGCCCGCCGCCAGAAGCACCTGGTCAAGGGCAGCAACGCCAAGTCGATGGCCGCCCCGGCCACCGAGGCCTTCACGACGATCATCGTCGCCCTGGTGCTGCTCTACACCGGCTGGCGCGCCATGACCGGCGGCATCACCGCCGGCGACTTCACCGCCTTCCTGGCCGCGCTGATGGCGGCCGGCCAATCGCTGCGCCAGGTGACCAACCTGCAGACGGTGATGGCCGAGGGCTTCACCGCCGCCCGCCGCCTGTTCGCCGCCCTCGACGTCACGGCCAGCATCGTCGATCCCGCCGACGCCCGCGCTCTCCCCCCCGGCGACGGCTCGGTCAGCCTCGAGCATGTGGACTTCGCCTACGGGGAAGGCGCGCCGGCCCTGTCGGACGTGTCGCTGCGGGTGCGCAAGGGCGAGACCGTGGCCCTGGTCGGCCCGTCGGGCGGCGGCAAGAGCTCGATCCTCAACCTGATCCCGCGCTTCTACGACGTCACCGGCGGAACGGTCAGCGTCGACGGCCATGACGTGCGCGCGGTGACACTGGCCTCCTTGCGCGACCGCATCGCCCTGGTGACGCAGGAGCCGTTCCTGTTCGACGACACCATTCGCGCCAACATCGCCTACGCCAAGCCCGGCGCGACCGACGCCGAGATCGAGGCCGCCGCCCGCCAGGCCGCCGCCCACGACTTCGTCAGCGCCCTGCCCGAGGGCTACGCCACCCGCGTCGGCGAGGCCGGGACGCGGCTGTCGGGCGGCCAGCGCCAGCGCATCGCCATCGCCCGCGCCTTCCTGAAGAACGCCCCGATCCTGCTGCTCGACGAGGCCACCAGCGCGCTGGACACCGAGAGCGAAGCCCTGGTGCAGGCGGCGCTGGAGCGGCTGATGGCCGGCCGCGCCACCATCCTGATCGCCCACCGGCTGTCGACCGTGAAGCACGCCGACCGCATCTACGTCATCGACAAGGGCCGCGTCGTCGAGACCGGAACCCATGCGGGCCTGGTGCGCGCCAAGGGGCTCTATTCCCGCCTGGCCAGGGCGCAGGACCTCGACCACGCCCCCGATCCCATTCCCGTCCCTCCCATTCCCGGCTCTGAGGAGACCGCCTCTTGAGGCCTCTGCGTTCCCCCCTGGTCATCAAGATCCTGTCCTCGATCTTCGCCGGCTATTCCAAGCTCGTCTTCATGACGCTGCGCATGACCGTCGAGGGCCAGGACCAGGCCGAGGCCGTCTGGGCCCAGGGCCGCACCAAGGGCGCGGGCGCGATCCTGTGCTTCTGGCACTCGCGTATCCCGATGTCGCCGCTCAGCTGGCCGCAGAGCCCGGCCCGCCAGGACATGCGCGCCCTGATCTCGCTGTCCAACGACGGCGAGTTCATCGCCCGCACTGTGGAGAAGCTCGGCTTCCCCGCGATCCGCGGCTCGTCGGCCAAGAAGACGGACCTGGCCAAGAACAAGCACGGCGAGCAGGCCTTCCGCGACATGGTCAAGTGGGTGAAGGACGGCGGCGGCATCGCCATCACCCCCGATGGTCCGCGCGGCCCGGCCGAGCACATGGAGAAGGGCACCCCGTCCCTGGCCCGCGTCACCGGCGCGCCGGTGATCTTCGTCGGCCTGGCCGCCAAGCCCTGCATCCGCCTGGGTTCGTGGGACCGCACGCTGATCCCCCTGCCCTTCGCCAAGGCCGCCATGGTCTGGGACGGCCCCACGGGCGCGGGCCGCGGCGACGACCCCGACACCCTGGCCGAGGACTGGGCCGACCGCCTTTCGGCCGTCACGCGGCGGGCCGAAGAGATCGTCGGGTTGGAGGACTAAAAATCCTCCCCCTCTGGGGGAGGCGTCGGCGAAGCCGACGGAGGGGGGCCGTTTTCAGCCTCCGCGGAGCCGGCCGACTTCTCCCCCCACCGATCGCTTCGCGATCGCCTCCTCCACGGGGAGAGGTTCTCGACGATTGATCCCCGCCCGCCTTGGTGGGATGTAGACCCCATGCCGCACGACCATCCGGGCCACGATCACGACCACGATCATCATGACCACGACCATGGTCATGAGCACGATCACGCCGATGGGCACGGCCACGGTCATGCGCATGGTCACGGTCACCACCATCACGGCCACGGCCACGGACATCACGGCCACAGCCACGCCCCCGCCGACTTCGGCCGCGCCTTCGCCATCGGTACGGCGCTGAACCTGGCCTTCGTGGCGGCCGAGGCCGCGGCCGGCTTCTTCACCGGCTCGCTGGCCCTGCTGGCCGACGCCGGCCACAATCTTTCGGACGTTCTGGGCCTGCTGCTGGCCTGGGGCGCGGCGGTGCTGGCCAAGCGCGCGCCCACGGGTCGGCGCACCTACGGCCTGCGCAAGGGCACCATCCTGGCCTCGCTGACCAACGCGGCCCTGCTGCTGGTGGCGGTCGGCGCCATCGCCTGGGAGGCCGTCCGCCGCTTCGCCGATCCGCAGCCGGTGCAGACCGGACCGGTGATGGTCGTCGCGGCCATCGGCATCGCCATCAACACCGCCACGGCCCTGATGTTCATGAAGGGCAGCAAGGACGACCTCAACGTCCGGGGCGCCTTCCTGCACATGGCCGCCGACGCCGCCGTCTCGGCCGGCGTGGTGATCGCGGCCCTGGCCATGTGGGCCACCGGCTGGCTGTGGCTGGATCCCGTGGTCAGCCTGGCCATCGTCGTGGTCATCGTGCTGGGCACCTGGGGCCTGCTGCGCGACTCGCTGGACCTGGCCTTGGACGCGGCTCCCCGCGGCATCGATCCCAGGGCCGTCGCCGACTGGCTGGCCGCCCAGCCGGGCGTGGCCGAGGTGCACGACCTGCACATCTGGGCCATGAGCACCACCGAGACGGCGATGACCGCCCATCTGGTGCGCCCCGACGAGGTCGACCACGACCAGTTCCTGCACGACGTCTGCGGCCAGCTTTCCAAGCGCTTCAACATCGGCCACTCGACCATCCAGATCGAGCGCGGCGGCCACGCCCACCCCTGCGCCCTCGCCGCCGAAGGCAGCGTGTGAGCCTGCCCTTCTCCCTGGCGCTGTACCGCGCCGCGACCACGGCCCTGACGCCGGTCGCGCCGGCCCTGCTGCGCAAGCGCGCGGCCAAGGGCAAGGAGGATCCCACCCGCCTCAACGAGCGCCTGGGCCGCCCCGCAATCCCGCGCCCGCCCGGCGTGCTCATCTGGCTGCACGGCGCCAGCGTCGGTGAAAGCCTGTCGATCCTGCCGCTGGTCGAACGCCTGCGCGCCGAGCGGCCCGACGCCAGCGTGCTGGTCACCTCCGGCACCGTCACCTCCGCCGAGCTCCTGGCCAAGCGCCTGCCGCCGGGCGCCATCCACCAGTACCTGCCGATCGATACGCCCAGCGGCGCGGCCCGCTTCCTCGACCACTGGCGGCCGGACCTGGCCGTCTTCGTCGAGAGCGAGCTGTGGCCCAACCTGCTGCTCGGCGCGAAGGCGCGGGGGACGAAGCTGGCCCTCGTCTCGGCCAAGCTGTCGGACAAGAGCTACCGCAGCTGGCAGGCCCGGCCGCTGGCGGCGGCCTGGCTGTTCGCGGGCTTCGATCTGATCCTGGCCCAGGACGGCCGCGCCGCCGACCGCTTCGCCAGCCTGGGCGGGACCGTGGCCGGCGAGGCCGACCTGAAGTTCGGCTCGCCGCCCCTGCCCGTGGACGAGGCGGAATACGCCCGCCTGCGCTTCCAGCTGGACGACCGGCCGCTGCTGCTGGCCGCGAGCACCCATCCCGGCGAGGACGAGATCGTGCTCGACGCCGTGGCCGGCTTCCACCTGGCCCCGCGGCTGGTGATCGTTCCGCGCCACCCCGCGCGCGGCGAGGCGATCCTGGAGATGGCCAGGGTCCGCGGTCTCGAGGCCGTGCGCCGCAGCCAGGCCCCGGGCGCCGTGGCCGAGGTGATCGTCGCCGACACCCTGGGCGAGATGGGCCTGTGGTGCCGCCTGGCCGACCTGGCGCTCGTCTGCGGCAGCCTGGTTCCCGGCATCGGCGGCCACAATCCGCTGGAGCCGGCGCGGCTGGACTGTCCTATCGTCTCGGGCCCCCACGTCGAGAACTGGCTGACCGCCTATGCCGACCTGGCCGCCGTCGAGGGCTGCGCCCATGCCGACGCCTCGGTGCTGGGCCAGCGCCTGTCGGCCATGCTGGAGACGCCCGAGCGCCTGAAGGCCCAGGCCGCCCGCGCCAAGGCCTTCGTCGAGGCCCGAGACGCCGCCGCGCGGGCCGGCCTGTCGCGCATCCTCGAACTCGCGCCGCCCAACCTTGAGCAAGGGGTTTCCGCATGAAGCTCTCGACCCCCCGCTGGTGGTATCGCCGCGAAGGCGGCCCCGCGCCGCTGACCCGCGCCCTGCTGACCCCGCTGTCGTGGATCTGGGCCGGCGCCACCGCCCGCCGCATCGCCAAGGCTACCCCAGCCGATCCGGGCGCGCCGGTGATCTGCGTCGGCAACCTCACGGCCGGCGGCGTCGGCAAGACCCCGATCGTGCGCGAGCTTCTGCTGGTGTTGAACAATGGCGGCGTGGCGGCCCATGGCCTGTCGCGCGGCTATGGCGGCTCGCTGAAGGGTCCGCTGCGGGTCGATCCCTCCCGCCACAAGGCCGGCGAGGTCGGCGACGAGCCGCTGATGCTGGCCCAGGACTTCCCGATCTGGATCTCGCGCGACCGCGTGGCCGGCGCGACCGCCGCCGCGGCCGCCGGCGCCCAGGTCATCGTCATGGACGACGGCCACCAGAACCCGGATCTGGCCAAGACCCTGTCGCTGGTGGTGGTCGACGGCGAGACCCGCGACGACGAATGGCCGTTCGGCGACGGCCGGGTGTTCCCCGCCGGCCCGATGCGCGAGCCGCTGGCCGTGGGCCTGGCCCGCGCCGACGGGGTGATCGTGCTGCTGCCGGCCGACCTGCCGCAGGCCGATCCGCAGCTCCTGGCCCTGCTGGCCTCCAAGCCCGTGCTGATCGCCCGGCTGGAGCCGGCCGCCCCGCCGCCGGGCGGGCCGCAGGTCGGCTTCGCCGGCGTCGGCAAGCCGTGGAAGGTCGAGCGCGCCCTGCAGGCCGCCGGCTGCGACCTCGTCGACTTCGCCCCCTTCCCCGACCACGGAACCTACAGCGAAGACACCCTGCGGGGCCTGGCCGAACGCGCCCGCGACCTGGGCGCCAGCCTGATCACGACGGAAAAGGACTGGATCCGCCTGCCGCCGGCCTGGCGCGAACGCGTCGCCGCCTGGCCCGTGCGGGCGCGGTTCGAGGATGAGGAAGCGCTGGCGCGGGTGCTGGCGGGGGTCAGCGCATAGGGGACCTCCCCCTGTGGGGGAGGCGATCGCATAGCGATCGGTGGGGGAGAGACGCCCAAGATCCTCCCCCTGAAGGGGGAGGTGTCGGCGAAGCCGGCGGAGGGGGAAGTCATTGCTGACTTCCAACCCTCGCGGCAGCTGAAAACGTCCCCCCTCCGGCCCTTCGGGCCACCTCCCCCACAGGGGGAGGATCTTCGCCCCTTACTTCACGACCACCCCGCCCTTGACCACCGTCTCCACCTTCTGGAGCACCGACACGTCGGCCAGCGGGTCGCCCGACACGGCCACCAGGTCGGCCGCCTTGCCCGGAGCCAGCGAACCGACCTCGGCCGAGATGCCCAGGTGGTCGGCGGCGTTGACGGTGGCGGCGCGGATGGCGTCCAGGGGCGACAGGCCCGCGCGGTTCAGCAGCACGAACTCGTAGGCGTTGTCGCCGTGGGCGCTGACGCCGCTGTCGGTGCCGAAGGCGATCTTGACGCCGCCGGCGTTGGCGCGGCGGGCCATGTCCAGCATCTTGGGGCCAGCTTCCAGGGCCTTGGCGGTCTGGGCCGGCGTGAAGAAGTTGCCCGGGCTGGCGGCGATACGGGCCACGTAGTCGCCGGCCATCAGGGTCGGCACCAGATAGGCGCCGTTCTTCTTGAACAGGGCGATGCTGTCGTTGTCGAGATAGGTGCCGTGCTCGATGGAGTCGCCGCCGGCCTTGAGGAAGGCGTTGATGCCGTCCACCCCGTGGGCGTGGGAGGTGACGCGGCGGCCCATGCGGTGGGCGCTCTCGACGATGGCGGCCAGCTCGCCGTCGGAGAACTGCTGGGAGAGGCCCGCGGCGGTGTTGGACAGCACCCCGCCCGTGGCGGTGATCTTGATGATGTCGGCGCCGCGCCAGACCTGCTCGCGCACCGCGCGGCGGCAGTCGTCGGGGCCCGAGCACACCGATTCCGGCCGCAGCACGTGCATGACCTCCTCGCTGTAGCCGTTGACGTCGCCGTGGCCGCCGTGGATCGACACCGCCGAGCCGGCGGCGATGATCCGCGGGCCCACCACGTCGCCGCGCTTGATGCCGGCGCGCAGGGCGAAGATGGCGGCGTTGTCGGCCCCCAGGTCGGCGACGGTGGTGAAGCCGGCCATCAGGGTCTTGCGGGCGTAGCCGGCCCCGACCATGGCCTGGTCGGCCGACGACTGGGTCACCTCGTCGAGCCGCGAGGTCGGGCCCTGCTGGCCGGTCAGGTGCACGTGGCTGTCGATGAAGCCGGGCAGCACGAAGCGGTCCTTGAGGTCGACCACCACGCCGCCGGGCTCGGACACGTAGCCGTCGGCGATGCGCACCACCTTGCCATCCTGCAGCACCACCGTCTTGGCGGTCTCGACCTTGCCGCTGGCCGGGTCGGCCAGCAGCTTGCCGGCCTGGACGAAGGTCAGCGGACCCGCTGCCTGGGCGGCGGCGAACGACAGGGCGGCGGCCGCGACGCCGAGCGCGGCGGCGGCCAGGAAACGGATACGCATGAAGAGAGCCCCTCTGAACGATCTCGCCCCTCCCCAGGGGCGTTTGCGGCAGGATGGCGGGGTCAGGGCGAGGCTGTCACGCCATTTTATCCTCCCCCTGAAGGGGGAGGTGGCCCGGAGGGCCGGAGGGGGAAGTGTCTGATGACTCAGCGACGACCGCAGCCTCCGCAATCCCTTCCCCCTCAGTCGCTTCGCGACAGCTCCCCCTTCAGGGGGAGCATCTTGAGCTACGCCCCCGCCTTCTGCGCGAACATCCATGCCCCCTTGGCCAGCACCGGCACCCGGGCCTCCATCAGCTGCGCATGCGCGCTGGCGGCGGTGCCGTCGCGCACGCGGCCGACGATGCCCTGGCAGATGCCGGCCAGGCGGAAGAGATTGTAGCTGAAGTACCAGTCCAGCTGCGGCAGGCCTTGGCGCCCCGTCGCGACGCAGTAGCGGGCCACGGCCTCCTCGATGGTGGGGATCCCATAGGCGGTCAGGTCGGTGATCTCGGCCAGGCCCCCGCGCTGGTCGGACGGCATCACCCAGTTCATCAGGAAGTAGGTGAAGTCGGCCAGCGGATTGCCCAGGGTCGACAGCTCCCAGTCCAGCACCGCGATCACGCGCGGCTGCGTCGGATGCAGGATCATGTTGTCGAGGCGGTAGTCGCCGTGGACGATCGAGGTCTGGTCGTCGGCCGGCGCGCTGGCAGGCAGCCACTCGATCAGCCGGTCCATCTCGTCGATCCTGGTCGTCTCGCTGGCCCGGTACTGCTTGGTCCAGCGGTCGATCTGGCGCGTGAAGTAGTTGCCGGGCTTGCCGTAGTCGGCCAGGCCCACGGCGGCGTAGTCGACGGTGTGCAGGGCCGCCAGGGTGTCGATCTGGGCTTCGTAGATCGCCCGCCGCTCAGGCGGCGCGTAGTCGGGCAGCGTGCCGTCCCACAGGATGCGGCCCTCGACGTTGTCCATCACGTAGAAGATCGTGCCGATCACGCCCTCGTCCATGCACAGGGCGTAGGGCCGCGCGACCGGGAACCTGGCCTGGTGCAGGCCCGAGATCACCTTGAACTCGCGGTCGACCGCGTGGGCGCTGGGCAGGAGCTTACCGGGCGGCTTGCGGCGCAGGACGTAGCGCCGCTCCGGGGTCACCAATTGATAGGTGGGATTGCTCTGCCCGCCCTTGAACTGGCGCACCTCCAGCGGGCCGGCATAGCCCTCGACGTTCGCCTCCAGCCAGGCGGCCAGGGCGGCCTCGTCGATCGCATGCCGCGGATCGACCGGCTTGGTGCCCGAATTCAGCTCCTGAGCGGACGGCTCGGCCACGGCGCTTCACTCCCAACGTTTGTTTGAATGGGAGTTTAGAGGGTGGGAGCGCTTAGGCAATCCCCCTTCCCCCTTGATGGGGGAAGGGTCGGGGATGGGGGTGGCTACGGCGTTTGCAACAAGCGGCGGCGCAGACAGCCAACTCAGCAGATCACCCCCAACCCTGCCCTTCCCCCATCAAGGGGGAAGTGTTCTTCTATGGATCGGCCGTCAATGCTGGCTGAGCGCCCGCCAGCCGATGTCGCTGCGGTAGAAGCCGCCTTCCAGGCTGACCGTGCCCAGCGCGGCATAGGCCACGTCGCGGGCCTCGTGCAGGGTCGCGCCCAGGGCGCAGACGTTCAGCACCCGGCCGCCCGAGGCCACGAGACGGCCCTCGGCGTCGCGGGTCGTGCCGGCGTGGAAGATCTCGGCCTCGTGGCCGTAGTCGGCCTCGGCGCCCTGGATCAGGCCGCCGGTCTTGGGCGCGTCGGGATAGCCTTCGGCGGCCAGCACCACGCAGATCGCCGCCTCGTCGCGCCACTTGGGCGACTCGGCCAAGGCCAGTTCGCCCTTGGCCGCCGCCAGCAAGGTCGGGACGATGTCGCTTTCCAGGCGCAGCATCAGCACCTGGCACTCCGGATCGCCGAAGCGGGCGTTGTATTCCACAAGCTTGGGGCCCGCGGGCGTCAGCATCAGCCCGGCATAGAGCACGCCCACATAGGGGTTGCCCTCGGCGGCCATGCCCTCGACGGTCGGCACGATCAGCTCGCGCCAGGCCTGCTCGACCAGGGCGTCCGTCAGCACGGGCGGCGGCGAATAGGTGCCCATGCCGCCGGTGTTGGGGCCCTCGTCGCCGTCATAGGCGCGCTTGTGGTCCTGGGCCGCGCCGAACAGCACGGCGGTCTTTCCGTCGCACACCGCGAAGAGCGAGGCCTCCTCGCCGTGCATGAACTCCTCGATGACCACCCGGGCGCCGGCCGAGCCGAAGCGGCCGCCCAGCATGTCGACCACTGCGGCGTCGGCGCTCGCGCGGTCCGGAGCGATGACCACGCCCTTGCCGGCGGCCAGGCCGTCGGCCTTGATCACGAACGGCGCTTCCAGGGTGTCGAGGAAGGCGCCGGCCGAAGCGGCGTCCTCGAACACGCCGTAGGCGGCGGTCGGCAGGTCGTGGCGCTTGCAGAAGTCCTTGGTGAAGGCCTTGGAGGTTTCCAGCTGGGCCGCGCGCTGGCTACCGCCGAAGCAGGGAATGCCGATTTCGGCCAGCTTGTCGGCGAGACCCACTTCGAGGGCCGACTCCGGGCCGACCACCACCAGGTCCGCGCCGATCTCCTGCGCCAGCGCCACAAGCCCGTCGGCGTCGGTCGCCTTCACGGGGTTCAGCTCGGCGACGGCCGCGATACCGGGATTGCCCGGGGCGGCGACGAGGCGGCCGCACAGCGGTGATTGCGCGATCTTCCAGGCCAGGGCGTGCTCGCGCCCGCCGGACCCGACGAGGAGGATGGTCAGCTTTTCCATGAGCCGGGGATGTCGCGCGGGCCGGGGCGCGGGTCAAGCATCCGCTGCGTCTGATCGTCCATCACCCATCCTGCGACGCTTGGCCCGATTGCCAGCCGCCCCGCGCGCGGGCTTTTTGTGTGCAAATTCGCACGTCCAGGGCAGGACGCGCGCCACGGGGCTATCTTAAAGACACATGGCCAAGGACGACCATCACCTTCCGCGCGACCCGGCGGCCGCGACGGACGCCGCTTCCCACCCGGCCAAGGCCCTGCACTCCTGGGCCTTCCTCGACGCCGTGGTCGAGAGCGTGCCGGCCATGCTGGTGGTCAAGAATGGCCGCGATGGTCGCTTCGTGCTGGTCAACCGCACCGGCGAGGAACTGCTGGGCGTGCCGCGCGAGGACCTGATCGGCCGCAACGACGCCGATTTCTTCCCGCCCGAGCAGGCCGCCTTCTTCGCCGAGATGGACGCCAAGGTGCTGGCCAGCGACCGGCTGTGGGTGATCGACGAGGAGCCGCTGAAGACGCCGCACAACGGCGACCGCTGGCTGCAGACCAAGAAGATCGCCATCCCCGGCGAGGGCGACGAAAAGCTGCTGCTGATCATCAGCGAGGACATCACCGAGCAGAAGAAGTCGGCCATCGCGCTGGAGGCCGCCCTGGAGCGCGCCCGCGCCGCCAGCGTCGCCAAGTCCGAGTTCCTGGCCAATATGAGCCACGAGATCCGCACGCCCCTGAACGGCGTGCTGGGCATGGCCCAGGTGCTGGCCCAGACCGAACTGACCCCGCGCCAGCGCGAGATGATGGACGTGATCCTCAGCTCCGGCCGCACCCTGAACGCCCTGCTCAGCGGCATTCTGGATCTGGCCAAGATCGAGGCCGGCGAGGTCGAGCTGGAGACCGCGCCCTTCGACCTGCGCGCGGCGGTGACCGCCTGCGCAGCCACCTTCGAGGGCCTGGCCCACCAGAAGGGCCTGTCCTTCTCGCTGGATTTCGACGAGCCCTTCCAGCAGCGGGTCGACGGCGACGCGCTGAAGTTCGGCCAGATCGTCAACAACCTGATCAGCAACGCTGTGAAGTTCACCAGCGAGGGCTCGGTGGCGGTCCACGCGGGCACGCGCGCCGACGGCGACGAGGTTCTGCTGACCCTGACCGTCGAGGACACCGGCGAGGGCTTCACGCCCGAGGTGCAGGCCAGCCTGTTCGAGCGCTTCGTGCAGGGCGACGGCTCGATCACCCGCCGGTTCGGCGGCTCGGGCCTGGGGCTGTCGATCGCCCAGCGGTTCGCCAAGCTGATGGGCGGCGACATCGCCTGCGTCTCGACGCCCGGCGAAGGCGCCCGCTTCACCCTGACCACGCGCCTCGCCCCGGCCGCCCCGGAAGCGCCAGCGCCGGCCCGACGCGCGCCGAAGGCCGCCACGCCCGAGCGCCTGCGGGTGCTGCTGGCCGAGGACCATCCGGCCAACCAGCGGGTGGTCGAACTGATGCTCGACGGCGTCGCCGACGTGGTCGTCACCGAGGACGGCGAGGCGGCCCTGCGCGCCTACCAGGCGCAGGATTTCGACCTCGTCCTTATGGACACCCAGATGCCGGTGATGGACGGGCTGACGGCGATCCAGGAGATCCGCCAGCGCGAGCGCGCCGCCGGCCGCGTGCGCATCCCGATCATCTCGCTGACCGCCAACGCCATGCCCCACCAGGTGGAAGCGTGCCTCTCGGCCGGCGCCGACCTGCACTTGGCCAAGCCGGTCACCGTCTCGGCTCTGTTCGACGCCATCGCGCAAGCCTGCGAACTGGCGGCGGAGCGGGTTTAGGCAGACCGCGCCCCCTTCCTCTCTCTAAGAGAGAGGGATCCTGGACGGCGAGAATGACGGGAGTTTGGGCGGTGGAGAGAGCCCCACAACGACCGGAACATCCAAGCCTTCCGCGCTGCTCGCGCGCCTCCTGGTGATCTCAGCCGTCAGGAGCCTCGCCATGTCCGACGCCTATCCCAGGGGCCGCACCGCCCTGCTGTTCGTGGATCCCTACAACGACTTCCTGGCCGACGGCGGCAAGCTTTGGCCCCGCGTGGCGGCGACGGCCGGGGCCGCGGGGCTGCACGAACGGCTGGCGGCCGTGACGGCGGCGGCGCGGGCGGCCGGCCTGCCTGTGTTCATCGTGCCCCACCACCGCTTCGCCCTGGGCGACCTGGACGGCTGGAAGCATCCCTCGCCCTATCTGCAAGGCAGCGCCCGGGCGATGGTGTTCGAGAAGGACGGCTGGGGCGGCCAGTGGCATCCCGACTTCGCGCCCCTGCCCGGCGACGTGATCGTCACCGAGCATTGGGGCTCCAGCGGCTTCGCCAACACCGACCTCGACTATCGCCTCAAGCAGCGCGAGATCACCCACGTGATCCTGATCGGCCTGGTGGCCAATACCTGCATCGAGGGCACCGGCCGCTTCGCCTCGGAGCTGGGCTACCACGTCACCCTGGTCACCGACGCCACGGCGGCCTTCACCGACGAGGCCCTGCACGCGGCCCACGCCATCAACGCCCCGACCTACGCCCACGCCATTCTGACGGCCGAGGCGGTCACGGCGGCGCTGGGCCGGCCCTAAGCTTGCCTTGCGGAACGAAAACCTCGTCCTTCGACACGCTCAGGATGAGGTTTTCGGTCACCGCGCCCAAGTTGGTCCTCACCCTGAGCCCGTCGAAGGGCGAGACCCAGCACATCTCAGCGCTTCCGCGCCGCCACGCTGAAGCGGGCGGGCGCCGGCGGGGCCTTGGCCTGGCGCAGTTCGCCGCGCGCCTGGCGGACGATCTCCCAGCCGCCTTGCAAGGCCAGCAGCGCCATCACCCCGGCCACCAGCAGGTCGGGCCAGCGCGAGTTCGTGCCGAACACGCCCAGCGCCGCCAGCATCACCGCCACGTTGCCGATGGCGTCGTTGCGCGAGCAGATCCACACCGAGCGCATGTTGGCGTCGCCGGTGCGGAAGCCGTAGAGCATGACCGCCACGGCGACGTTGGCGATGAGCGCGGCCAGGCCCAGGGCCCCCATCACCGGGGCCTCGGGCGTGCGGCCCTCGAACACGCCCCACAGGGCAGCGCCGCTGACCCAGGCGCCGAAGACCAGCATGGTCGCGCCCTTCAGCATCGCCGCCCGGGCCCGCCAGACCAGGGCCATGCCGGCCACGCCCAGGCTGATGGCGTAGTTGGCCGCGTCGCCGAGAAAGTCGAGGCTGTCGGCCTGCAACGCCGCCGAGCCCGACAACAGGCCCGCCGCCCCCTCGACCAGGAACATGCCGCCGTTGACCACCAGGGCGATCCACAGCGCCAGGCGCCAGCGGCCCGCCGGTGGAGCGCTCTCGGGCTTGCAAAGATCGTCGCCGCAGCAGCCGGACATCTGGACCTCCATCGAGAAGGCCCCATCTCTGCACCCTGTAGTCGCTAAAGGGTCAAGAGCATGTCGACGCTATCCATCGGAGATCTCGCCCGCCGCACCGGCGTGCCGGTCGAGACCATCCGCTATTACGAACGCATGGGCCTGTTGCCCAAGCCGCCGCGCACGGAAGGCAACTACCGCGCCTACGAGGCGGCGCACGAGCGGCGGCTGGCCTTCGTCAAGCGCTCGCGCGATCTCGGGTTCGGGCTCGACGCCATCCGGGCCCTGCTGGACCTGGCCGACGGCGCCGACCGCCCCTGCGGCGAGGTCGACGCCCTGGCCCGCGACCAGCTGGCGGAAGTGGAGCGCAAGATCGCCGACCTGACGGCCATGCGCGCCGAGCTGCAGGACATGCTGGGTCATTGCCGCAACGACACGGTCGCCGACTGCGAGATCATCGGGCGATTGCGGGGGCGGTAGAATAGATGCTCCCCCACTGGGGGAGCTGTCGCGGAGCGACTGAGGGGGGACGTTTTCAGCTGCCGCGGAAGCTGAAAACGTCCCCCCTCCGGCCCTCTGGGCCACCTCCCCCAAAGGGGGAGGATCTGACGCCTCTCAGGCCGCCTCGACGTCCAGCGAGTAGCCGGCCGAGCGGACGGTGCGGATCGGGTCGGCTTCGGTGGAGCCGTTCAGCGCCTTGCGCAGGCGGCCGATGTGGACGTCGACCGTGCGGGCCTCGACATAGACGTCCGAGCCCCAGACGGCGTCCAGCAGCTGTTCGCGGCTGAACACCCGGCCCGGGTGCTGCATCAGGTAGTCGAGCAGGCGGAATTCGGTCGGGCCAAGGTGCACTTCCTTGCCCTGGCGCTTCACCCGGTGGGCGACCCGGTCGATGACGATGTCGCCGACCGTGATGCGGTCGTCGGCCAGGGCCGGGCGGATGCGGCGCATCACGGCGCGGACCCGGGCGGTCAGTTCGACCATCGAGAACGGCTTGACCACGTAGTCGTCGGCGCCGGTGTCCAGGCCGCGGATGCGGTCGCTCTCCTCACCGCGCGCCGTCAGCATGATGATCGGCACGTTGCGGGTGTCGGTGCGGCCGCGCAGGCGCCGGCAGACCTCGATGCCCGAGACCTTGGGCAGCATCCAGTCGAGGATGACGAGGTCGGGCGCGCGCTCGCTGGCCAGGGTCAGGGCTTCCTCGCCGTCGGCGGCCACCGCGACCTGGTAGCCTTCCTTGTCGAGATTGTAGTGAAGCAGGGTGGCCAGGGCGTCCTCGTCCTCGACCACCAGAACGTACGGAGTCACTTCTAAAGGCCTCCCGAAAGCTTACTGAGCGACGACATCGAGCTTGGGACGCTGGGAGATGATCTCCTCGCCCGTCAGCTCGAAATGGATGATCTCGGCGATGTTGGTGGCGTGGTCGCCGATCCGCTCGAGGTTCTTGGCGACGAACAGCAGATGCGTGCACGCGTTGATCGTGCGCGGATCGCCCATCATGTAGGTCAGCAGTTCGCGGAAGATCGAGTTGTAGTGCTCGTCGACTTCCTCGTCGCTGCTCCAGACGTTGATGGCGCGCTGCAGGTCCGAGGCGGTGTAGGCGTCGAGCACGTCCTTCAGGCGGCTCTGCACCAGGCGGCCCATGCGCTCGATCGAGCGGGTCAGGGCGCTCATCGGCTCGGCCTCGGTCAGGATCAGGGCGCGCTTGCCGATGTTCTTGGCCATGTCGCCGCAGCGCTCGAGGCTCATCGAGATCTTCAGGGCGGCGACGGCGTGGCGCAGGTCCACGGCCATCGGCTGGCGCAGGGCGATCAGGCGGAAGGCCTTGCGCTCGATCTCGGTCTGCAGCGTGTCGAGGCGCTCGTCGCGGCCGACCACCAGCTGGGCCAGGGGGGCGTCGCGGCGGGCGATGCAGTCGACGGCGTCGGCGACCTGGGCCTCGGCGAGGCCGCCCATGCGGGTCACCTCGGCGGTCAGGTGGTTCAGCTCTTCGCCGTAGGATTTGACGGTATGTTCGGTCATGTCCTTGGTCCCCGGGTCAGCCGAAGCGGCCGGTGATGTAGTCCTGGGTGCGGCTGTCGCGAGGATTGGTGAACATCTCCTCGGTCGGGCCGCTCTCGACCAGCTTGCCCAGGTGGAAGAAGGCCGTCTTCTGCGACACGCGGGCGGCCTGGGCCATCGAGTGGGTGACGATGACGATGCAGAACTGGCTGCGCAGCTCGTCGATCAGCTCCTCGATCTTGGCCGTGGCGATCGGGTCCAGCGCCGAGCAGGGCTCGTCCATCAGGATCACTTCGGGCGAGACGGCGATGGCGCGGGCGATCACCAGGCGCTGCTGCTGGCCGCCCGACAGGCCGGTGCCGGGCTGGTGCAGGCGGTCGGCGACCTCGTTCCACAGGCCGGCCTTCTTGAGGCTGCTCTCGACGATGCTTTCCAGCTCGTCCTTGCGCGTGGCCAGGCCGTGGATTTTCGGGCCGTAGGCGACGTTCTCGAAGATGGTCTTGGGGAACGGGTTCGGCTTCTGGAACACCATGCCGACGCGCGAGCGCAGCACGACGGGATCGACGCTCTTGGCGTTGACGTCGGCGCCGTCGATCTCGATCGAGCCCTGCACGCGGGCCGACGGGATGGTGTCGTTCATCCGGTTGATGCAGCGCAGGAAGGTCGACTTGCCGCAGCCCGACGGGCCGATGAAGGCGGTGACCGACTTGGCCGGGATGTCGAGATTGACGTCGAACAGCGCCTGCTTCTCGCCGTAGAAGACTTTGACGTCGCGAGCGCGGATCTTGAAGTCGCGGCTCTCGACCACGCCATGGCCCTGGGGCACGGCGGTGTGGATGACGGGCGCGGCGACGGAGGCGTCGCGGTTCTGGGTCGGCATGGCGTGTCCCTGGACGAGGGCCTGAGCTTTGGGATGGGTGAAGGTCATCGGGATCCTACCACCGGCGTTCGAAGCGGCGGCGCAGGATGACGGCCGCGGCGTTCATGACGATCATGAAGATCAGGAGGACGAGAATGGCCGCGGCGGTGCGCTCGTGGAAGGCCCGCTCAGACGCGTTCTCCCAGATGAACACCTGCACCGGCAGCACGGTCGAGGCGCCGGTGAAGCCTTCCGGCACGCCGGGCACGAACGAGACCATGCCGATCATCAGGAGCGGAGCGGTCTCGCCCAGCGCGTGGGCCAGCGACAGGATGGCGCCGGTCATCACGCCGGGCATGGCCAGCGGCAGCACGTGGTGGAACACGGTCTGGGCCTTGGAGGCGCCGACGCCGAGGGCGGCTTCCCGGATCGACGGCGGCACGGCCTTCAGGGCCGAGCGGGTGGCGATGATCACGGTCGGCAGGGCCATCAGGGCCAGCACCAGGCCGCCGACCAGCGGCGAGCTGCGCGGCACGTGCAGCCAGTTGATGAACAGCGCCAGGCCCAGGAGGCCGTAGACGATCGAAGGCACGGCCGCGAGGTTGTTGATGTTGACCTCGATGACGTCGGTCCAGCGATTCTTCGGCGCGAACTCTTCCAGGTAGACGGCGGCCAGCACGCCGACCGGCACCGCGATCAGGGCGGTGATGACCAGCATCAGGGCCGAGCCGACCACCGCGCCCAGCACGCCGGCCTGTTCGGGCTCGGTCGAATCGGACTTGGTGAAGAAGCCGAAGTTGAAGCCGCCCTTGACGGTGCCGTCCTTTTCCAGCTGGTCCAGCCAGGCCAGCTGCTGGTTGTCGAGCTTGCGGTCTTCCTCGGCGGTCGAGCGCTTGATCTCGCCCTTGAAGTAGAGGTCGGCGTCGGCCTTGACCGGGCCGGTGACGGTGATCGTCTTGCCGATCACCGACGGGTCGGCCTTGATCTTGTCGAGCAGCTGGAAGCCGAGGTCGCGCGAGACGAGGTCCATGACCTTGCCCGACGTCGTGCCCAGGTCGTCGTCCTGGATGTTCAGCTTCTTCATCACCGCCTCGGCGACGATGTAGTCGTAGTTGACCCCGTCCAGCGCGGTGCGGTCGATGCGGTCCGGGTTCAGATAGACCGGCACGCTGATCGAGTGGGTCTCGAAGGTGGTGTAGCCCTGGGCGACGATGCGGCCGACCAGCACGACCAGGAAGATCATCGCCACGACGATGGCGGCGATGCCTTGCGCCTTGAACCACATCTCCGAGCGGTAGCGCTTCTTCAGGCGCGCCTCGGCGGCCGAGAGCTGCGGGCGGGGACCCTGCTCGCGCGGGGCGGCGCCGGCGTTGATGGCGGCGTCAGTCATATTGTTCCCGATACTTCTGGACGATGCGCAGGGCGATGATGTTGAGCGCCAGGGTCACGACGAACAGCGTCAGGCCCAGGCCGAAGGCCGAGAGGGTCTTGGGGCTGTCGAACTCCTGGTCGCCGGTCAGAAGGGTGACGATCTGCACCGTGACGGTGGTGACCGTGTCCAGCGGGTTGGCGGTCAGCTTGGCCTGCAGGCCAGCGGCCATGGTCACGATCATGGTCTCGCCGACGGCGCGGGACACGGCCAGCAGCATGGCGGCCATGATGCCCGGCAGGGCGGCGGGAAGGATGACCTTCTTGACCGTCTCGGACTTGGTGGCGCCCATGGCGTAGCTGCCGTCACGGAGCGACTGAGGCACGGCGTTGATGATGTCGTCCGACAGCGAGGAGACGAACGGGATCAGCATGATCCCCATCACCACGCCGGCCACCAGGGCCATCTGGTTCTGCACCTGCATCAGGTACTGGGCGATCCCGTCCAGCGGGCCGCCGGCCATGCCCTCGCCGATCGCATTGAAGAAGGCGCGGAACAGCGGGCCCACGGTCAGGGCGGCGAAGAAGCCGTAGACGACGGTCGGCACGCCGGCCAGCACCTCAAGCAGCGGCTTGACCACCGAGCGCACGCGACGGTCGGCGTATTCCGACAGGTAGATCGCCGAGTAGAGGCCGACCGGCGCGGCCACCAGCATGGCGATCAGCATGATCAGGAAGGTGCCGGCGAACAGCGGCACGGCCCCGAAGGCGCCCGACGAGGCCACCTGGTCGGCGCGCATGGCGATCTGCGGGCTCCACTCGGTGCCGAACAGGAACGACAGCGGATTGACGCTCTGGAAGAAGCGCCAGCTTTCCCAGACCAGCGACAGCACGATGCCCAGGGTGGTCAGCACGGCGGCGACCGAGCAGGCGATCAAGAGGCCGTTGATCCAGCCCTCGACGCGGTTGCGGGCGCGGAACTCCAGGCCCACGCGCGGCAGGGCCAGCAGCACGCCGATCAGCGCCACCAGGGCGGCCAGGCCGATGGTGGTGTAGCGCACCGTGGCGGTGATCTTGGCGGACTCGGCGACCTTGGCGTCGAGCGCGGTCTTCAGTTCGCCCTCATAGACGACTTCGGACGGGGATTCCTTGGCCGCGATGGCCCGGGCGTCGCTGAAGAACACGTCCTGGCGGTCGGGGGTCAGCGAGGCGATGGCGGCCGGGCGCTCGGCCTGCAGCACGGCTTCCTCGATGCGGCCGCCGAACACGGCGCCGAGAAGAAGCAGCAGGGCGGCCGGGGCGCCGGCCCAGAGGGCGGCGTAGGCGCCGTAATAGTTGGGCAGCGAGTGCAGGCGCACCGAGGCGCCGCCGGCGGCCTTGAGCGCTCGGCCGCGGCCGAGCAGGAACGCCGCCAGCGCGAACAGCGCCAGGAACAGGAGCGAGAGCCAGGTCAGCATGCGTGAAGCGGTCTTGCGCTGGATGCGAAGACGGCGCCCGTTGCACCGCCCCGCCCGTCAACCGATCTATGCCGGCCGGGCGACGACCTTATGCGACGTTTCTACGACAGTTTTACGACACCGGCCGGGGCGGGGTCTTCCGGCGCCGCGGAATCCTTGTTCTGCAAGGTCTTGGCCATCGGCAGGTAGACCCCGAAGGTGGCCCCCTCGCCGCGCACCGACTCCACGTGCAGCCCACCGCGATGGCGGTTGACGATGTGCTTGACGATGGCCAGGCCAAGGCCCGTGCCCTGGCGCTCGCCGCTCTTCTGGCCCTCGACGCGGTAGAAGCGCTCGGTCAGGCGCGGCAGGTGCTCGCGGGCGATGCCCGGCCCCCGGTCGCTGACCCGCAGGCCGGCGTAGAATTCCTCGATCGCGGAATGGTCGGGCGTCAGCAGCGCCAGGCGGGCGGCGGCCGGGTCGCGCGCAGCCACGGCCGTGGCCGGAGTCAGGCCGGGGAAGATCTCGACCCGCACCGTCCCGTCCTTGGGCGTATACTTGATGGCGTTGTCCACGAGGTTCTGGATCACCTGGACGATCTGGTCGCGGTCGCCCTCGACCACGGCGGCCCCGCGCGGCGGCAGGATGGCGTCGAAGGCGACCTGCTTGTCGCGGGCCTGCGGGGCCAGGGCGTCGATGACGTCCTGGGCGGCCATGGCCAGGTCGACGCGGCCGGCCGGGGCGATGTGCTCGTTCAGCTCGATGCGCGACAGGCTCATCAGGTCGTCGATCAGCCGCGACATCCGCTCGGCCTGGGCCTGCATGATGGCCAGGAACCTGTCGCGGGCGCCGGGATCCTCCTTGGCGTGGCCGCGCAGGGTCTCGATGAAGCCCGACAGCGAGGCCAGCGGCGTGCGCAGCTCGTGGCTGGCGTTGGCCAGGAAGTCGGCGCGGGTGCGCTCGGTGCGGCGCACGTCGGTCTCGTCGCGCAGCACCAGCAAGGCCAGGTGCGAGCCGGCCTCGTCGCGCCCCAGCGGCCGGGCCTGGGCGGTCCAGTCGCGTCCCTGCGAGCCGACGCCGGTCCATTCGACCGTGCGCTCGACCCCGCCGAACAAGGCCTCGTCCACCGCTTCCAGCACCTGCGGGCTGCGCACGGCGGTGACCAGCAGGGCCCCCTCGCGGATGCGGAAGCGCTCGCGGGCGGCGGCGTTGGCGAACACGAAGCGCCGGCCGGTCAGGTCGTCGGCCTCCTCGGCGGCGATGACCATCAGGGGGTCGGGCAGGTTTTCGGTGATGACGGCGAAGGGCGGCGCGCGGTCGGCCGAGGCGGCCGCGGGGGCCAGGCTGAGCACCGAGTCGTCGAGTCGGCGACGAAGCCGGCGCAGCAGGATCGCGCCGCCGACGCCCAGCAGGATCGCCGCCGGCAGGGCCACGCCCGGCCTGGCCGCGCCCAGGGCGGTCATCGCCACCAGGGCCGTCGGCCCGGCGGCCACGGCGGTCCACGCCCCGACCCAGGCTCCGGCCAGGCCGCCGCCCCAGCGCTCCGGCGCGACCGGCGAGAGGGGAGTAAGGCTGGGCATGGCGAGCGTCCGGGCTCCTTGGAAAGGGCGATGGCCACCGCCGTAGGTCGGGGCGGGGGTCAAGGCTCCTAGGCCAGTTTTGTGACGATGCGATGATTCGACGATCCAGATATGGCGCCGCCGTTGAGCATGGGATAGACGGGGAGCCCCCGGATGCGTGTCGGGTGCGGAAGTCACCGCAATTTCGCCGCAACCTGACGCAATCTGGGGATCGAGGGAATTCTCCTTAGGGTGGTCTGTTCGTATGCAGCGCAAGGTCCTGGTCGCGACGGTCGCGGCCGCTCCTCTTATGGCCATGGCCTTGGCCGCGCAGGCCGAGACGGTGGTGAACACCGCGCGGACCACGCCTATCGCCACCGGCTCGGCCGGGACGAACGGCGCGGCCGACGATGTCAAGATCGACACGGCCGGCTCGATCAAGCTGACCGCCAGCGGCGCGCTGGTGACGCTGAACAGCAACAATAAGGTCAACAACGCCGGGACGCTCAGCACCCAGGGCGTCAACGACTCGACCGGCATCCTGATCAACGGCGGCACGAGCGGCACGGTCACCAACACCGGCACGATCACGCTGGACGAGGACTACACCCCGACCGACACCGACTCGGACGGCGACGTGGACGGCGCCTTCGCGCTGGGCTCCAACCGCTACGGCATCCGCCTGGCCGGCCCCGGCGCCTTCACCGGCGACATCCTGTCCACCGGCGGCACGATCACCATCGAGGGCAACAACTCGGCCGGCATCAAGCTGGACAGCGCGCTGAACGGCAACCTGACCAGCGGCGGCGCGATCGCCGTGACCGGCAACAACAGCTACGGCGTCCACGTCAACGCGCCGGTGACCGGCAAGGTCACCGTCAACGGCAGCGTCTCGGTCCTGGGCCAGAACTCGACCGGCGTGGCGATCGACAACAACATCAACGGCGCCTTCGTCGTCCAGGGCGCGGTCACGGCCACCGGCTACCGCTATACCGCCCGCCCCGCCGACAAGACCGTGCGCGACAAGCTCGACGCCGACGACCTGCTGCAGGGCGGCCCGGCCGTCCGCGTGGCCGGCAGCGTCACCGGCGGCGTGCTGCTCGACATCCGCCCGGCCGACAACGACAGCACCAAGACCGACGAAGACGGCGACGGCGTCGAGGACGCCAACGAGGGCAACGCCGCGCTGGCCGTCTACGGGTCGGCTCCGGCCCTGCTGATCGGTTCGGACACCGGCGCGATCAACATCGGCGTCATCGGCACGGGCGACAACGCCTACGGCCTGCGCGCCCGCGGCGCGATCGTCGCCAACGGCGTCTATGACGGGATCACCTCGACCGCCGTGCAACTGGGCGGTAATACCGGCCAGGCGACCAACATCGCCAATGGCGCCGTGTTCGAGACCACCATGACCTCGCAGGCCTACGAGGCCAACGCCAACGGCGTGCGGGTGACGGCCGGCGCCAACGCGCCGGTGATCTACAACAAGGGCTCGATCACCACCTACAGCGTCTCGGAAGGCGCTTTCGACGCCCGCGGCATCGTCATCGAGGCCGGCGCCAACGTCCCCAGCCTGCGCAACGGCGGCGTCATCAACTCCAACGTCGTCGGCGAGAAGGGCTCGGCCTACGGCGTCATCGACTATTCGGGCGGCCTGACCTCGATCGAGAACACCGGCTCGATCATCGCGGCGATCTCGCCCACCGACGACGCCGACGACAAGGACGACGCCGACACCGATCCGTCGAACGAGACGATCACCGGCAAGGCCGTGGCCATCGACGTCAGCCGCAACACCACCGGCGTCACCCTGACCCAGAACGGCATTGTCAGCAGCGACAAGACCCTGCCCGACGCCGACGGCGACGGCGTGCCCGACAACGCCGAGCCGTCGATCATCGGCGCCATCCGCTTCGGCTCGGGCGCCGACACCTTCAACGTGCTGAACGGCGCCGTGGTCGGCGACATCGCGTTCGGCGCCGGGGCCGACACCTTCCGCATCGACGGCGGCGCGGCCGTGATCGGCGCGATCAGCGACAGCGACGGCCAGCTGGACATCACCATCGGCAAGGGCTCGCTGGGCCTGACCAACGCCCAGACCCTCAACATCTCGAACCTGACCCTGGGCGCCGAGAGCAAGCTGGTGTTCACCGCCGACCCGACGGCCGGCACCCACACCCAGCTGGCGGTCTCCGGCGCGGCCAACATCACCTCGGGCGCGCAACTTGGCCTGCGCCTGACCAGCCTGCTGACCGAAGAGACCTCGTACAAGGTGATCTCGGCCGGCTCGCTGACCGCCGGAAGCTTCGGCCAGGGCCTGCTCGACAATGCGCCGTACATGTACGTCGCCACCGCCAAGGCGCAGGGCAACGACGTCTATCTGGACGTGCGCCGCCGCACCGCCTCGGAAATCGGCCTGGCCCGCTCGGGCGCCTCTGCCTACGACACCCTGTTCGGCTCGCTGGCCGGCGACAAGGACGTGGCCAGCCTGTTCCTGGGCATCAACGACAAGAGCACCTTCGTCCACAACTACAACCAGCTGCTGCCCGACCAGGGCGAAGGCATGTTCGCGACCCTGCAGAACATCAACCAGCAGATCTCGGCCGCCACCGCCATCCGCCCCGATCCGGGCGACCGCTACGGCCCCGACAGCATCTGGGTGCAGGAGATCAACGGCCTGGTGCGCCGCGAGGACGGCGCGACCCTGGGCACCGACACCCAGGCCTTCGGCTTCGTCGCCGGCTATGAAGCCATGGGCGACGCGGGCGGGGCCCTGGGCGTGACCCTGGCCTACACCGCGCTGGAAGAACACGACACCGTCGCCCAGGTCGGCGAGCAGACCACCGCCTCGATCGTGCAGACCGGCGTCTACTGGCGCCGTTCGCTCGGCCCCTGGCGCTTCAACCTCGGCGGCGGCGCCGGCTACGGCTGGTTCGAGAGCAACCGCGTGCTGTTCCTCGACCTCAACGGCGACGGCGCCACCGACGAGGACCGCGTGACCAAGGCCGACTGGGGCGCGGTCACCGCCAACGCCTTCGCCGGCGCGGCCTACGAGGCCAAGCTGGGCCGCTACTTCCTGCGTCCCGAAACGCGCCTGGACTACACCTACCTCAACGAGTCCAGCCACGACGAAGTCGGCGGCGGCGACGTGATGGACGGCGCCATCGGCTCGCGCAAGTGGAGCAACCTGTCGGGCGACCTGGGCCTGGTGATGGGCGCGGACTTCGGCCGCGAGGTGTGGCTGCGTCCGGAAGTGCGCGTCGGCTACCGCAAGACCATCGCCGGCAGCCTGGCCGACACCGTCGTGACCAAGAAGAACGGCAAGTACGTGCTGGAAGCCTTCGACAACCGCGAAGGCGCCCTGACCCTGGGCTTCGCCCTGCGGGCCGGCACGGCCATGTCCTACGTCGCCCTGGAAGGCGGCGCGGAAAGCACCAAGCGCCAGAAGCGCTACAACGTGAAGCTCACCGGCCGGACGATGTTCTAACCATCGGCCGCCCCGGCGGAGTAGAGTTCCAGGCCCCGCACAACGTGCGGGGCCTTTTTCGTTCGATCGTCCGCCTTCGGAGCGACACTTGGCCGCAGCGGCCAGCAAAACCAAGGACTTGGTCCGTCAAAACTCCGTTAGAGCCTGCCCGTTAGTCATGTTCTCCTGAACAATAGGACGGTGGCGCAGAGCCGCCGCGAGGGGAAGACCGTGACCATCAACCGCCTTGCCTCGCGCATGGCCCTGATCGCCTGCGCCTCGACGCTGGCGATCGCGGGGAGCGCCAGCGCCCAGACGCCCGCCTCTCCTGCTGCAGCCGACCAGCAGGCCCGCATCGAGGCCCTGGAAGCGCAGCTGAAGCTGCTGCAGCAACAGATCAACGAACTGAAGGCGACCACCGTCGCCAGCCGTCCGGTCGCCACCGCCCCCGCCGCCGCGACCCAGGCGGCTCCGGCCCAGACCCAGGTCGCCGCCGCCGCGCCGGCGCCGAAGGCCGCCTCGCCGCTGCCGGCCGCCACCGTCAGCATCGCCGCCGGCCGCCCGACCATCGCCTCGACCGACGGCGCCTTCACCGCCAGCCTGCACGGGGTGATGCAGCTCGACACCGCCCACTACTTCCAGGACAAGGGCCTGCCGGCGGTGATCGGCAACGGCCGCGACCTCAACAGCGGCAGCAACTTCCGCCGGGCGCGCCTGGGCCTCGACGGCCGGTTCTTCAAGAACTTCGACTACTCGATCCTGCTCGACTTCGGCGGCAACGGCACCGACGGCCCGGGTATGCTCCAGGAGCTGTTCGTCCAATATAACTACGCGCCGTTCAGGGTGCGGGCCGGGGCCTTCGCCCCGAACGTGGGCCTCAGCGACGCGGCGTCGCAGAACAGCGCGCTGTTCCCCGAGCGCGCGGCGATCGCCGAGATGGTGCGGGGCCTGGCCGCCGCCGACCGTCGCTACGGGCTGCAGGTGCAGACCTCGGGCGAGAACTGGCTGCTGTCGGCCGCGGCCACCGGCGGCAAGAGCGGCGACGCCCAGACCTTCGACGAGCAGCAGGCCTATGTCGGCCGCGCCGCCTTCGCCCCGGTCAAGAGCAAGGACTGGCTGCTGCATCTGGGCGTCAACGGCGGCTATATCGCCACCCCGGCCCAGACGGCGGTGGGCGGGGCCTACGCCCTGACCCTGACCGAGCGGCCAGAACTGCGCGTCGACGGGACCACCCTGGTCTCGACCGGCGCCCTGGACGCCAAGAACCTGCGCCACCTGGGCGCCGAGCTGGCCGTGCAGCACAAGAGCCTGCTGATCCAGAGCGAGGTGTTCGACATCGCGGTCGAGCGCCGCAACGCCGCCGCCGGGGTCAGCGACCCCAAGTTCGGCGGCTGGTACGTCGAGGGCGGCCTGGTGCTGACCGGCGAGACCCGTCGCTACAACGCCGCCACCTTCGCCTTCGACGCCCCGTCCATCGCCCACCCCTTCGATCCGAAGGCCGGCCAGTGGGGCGCCTGGGAGCTGGCGGCGCGCTATTCGGTGCTGGACCTGAACCATCACGAACTGGCCGCCCTGGCGGCCGATCGGGTGCGTGGCGGCGAGCAGACGATCTGGAGCGCGGGCGTGAACTGGTTCCCCAATTCGGTGACCAAGGTCTCGCTGGACTACCTGGACGTCGACATCGACCGGCTGGATCCGGCCGGCGGCGTGGTTCCGCTCAGCCAGGGCTACCAGGCGGTCAACCTGCGCAGCCAGTTCGCGTTCTAGGGTCGTCAGATGCTCCCCCTCAGGGGGAGCTGTCGCGGAGCGACTGAGGGGGATCCGGCGCCGCGCCGGGGGGGGGGGGGGGGGGGGGGGGGGGGGGGGGGGGGGGGGGGGGGGGGGGGGG
>NZ_JBMDIW010000015.1:0-144311 GCF_057808875.1 Caulobacter sp. FG7 | reverse complement strand
GAGCGCCTGTCGCGCCTGTCGCTCGACGAGGTCCAGGCGATCCTGCGCCCGCACCAGCGCGGCGCTAACCCCCTCAGTCGGCCTTGCCGACAGCACCCCCAAAGGGGGAGCATTAGTCACCCCGCCCGCGCCCGCCTGAGCGTCAGGTTGATGCGCCCTCCCCCCGGCACGAGGCGCGAGGAGCCCGGCAGGATGCGGTCGACGCCGTGGAAGGCCAGCCGCGCGGGGCCCGACAACCGGCAGACATCGCCGGACGACAGACGCACCGAGCGGGTCGGATCCTTGCGGCTGGTTCCGCCGATGCGGAACACCGCCGTGTCGCCCAGCGAGATCGACAGCACCGGAAAGCGCGGGTCAGCCTCGTCGCGGTCCTGGTGCAGGCCCATGCGGGCCTCGGGGCCGTAAAAATTGACCAAGCAGGCGTCGGACGGAACCTCCGGATCGCCCAGGGCCGCCCAGAGATCGAGCAGCGGCTGGGGCATCGCCGGCCAGGCCGCGCCCGTGCCCGGGTGGCGGTCGGCGTAGCGGTAGCCGCCTGCGTCACTGGTCCAGCCCAGGGGCCCCAGGCTGGTCATCGCCACGCTCATGGCCTTGCCGTAGGGCGTGGCGTACTTGGCCGGCGGCGCGATCGCCGCGGCCGCCAGCACCGTCTCGACCAGCGCGCGCTGGGCGTCGGGCGACAGCAGGCCGGGCCAGAGATCGAAACCGGGGACAAGGCTGACGGGGGTCATCATTACGCGGAATTAATGCCTGTGGACGGGCGGATGGGTGTTGGTTCGCGCCTTCGCGGGTTTCTCCGCACGATCATTCCATACCAGGACCGTTCATGCGTCGTCTTCTGTCCACCGCCGCCGCGGTCACGCTGCTTCTCGCCTCCGGGACCGCCCTCGCCGCCCCGGCCGTTTCGGGCTCCAAGGGCGCGACGCCGGCCACGGTGACCACCCAGCTGCCGCGCAACGCCCATCCGACCCACTACGACCTGTCCTTCACGCCCGACGCCAAGGCGATGAGCTTCACCGCCTCGGTGAAGATCGCCGTCGAGGTCACCGAGCCGACCGCGACCATCACCCTGCAGGCGGCCGACCTGACGTTCACGAAAGCCACGATCGACGGCAAGCCGGCGACCATCAAGGTCGACGAAGACGCCCAGACCGCCGCCTTCACGCTCAAGGCCCCGCTGGCCAAGGGCAAGCACGTGCTGGCCATCGACTACGCCGGCAAGATCTACACCCAGGCCGCCGGCCTGTTCGCCCTCGACTACGACACCGAGGAAGGAGCCAGGCGCGCCCTCTACACCCAGTTCGAGAACTCGGACGCCCGCCGGTTCATCCCCTCGTGGGACGAGCCGTTCCACAAGGCCACGTTCAGCGTCGAGGCGACGATCCCGACCGGGCAGATGGCCCTCTCCAACATGCCGATCGCCAAGCGCGTCGACCTTGGCGGCGGCAAGACGAAGGTGACCTTCGCGACCTCGCCGAAGATGTCGACCTACCTGCTGTTCTTCGGCCTAGGCGAGTTCGAGCGCGCCAGCATCAAGACCGCCGGCGTCGACATCGGCGTTGTGACCAAGAAGGGCGACCTGCCGAAAGCCAAGTTCGCGCTGGAATCCGCCGGTCCGCTGACGGCCTGGTACAACGACTATTTCGGCGTCGACTACCCGCTGCCGGCGCTGGACCACATCGCAGCCCCCGGCCGCAGCCAGTTCTTCAGCGCCATGGAGAACTGGGGGGCGATCTTCTACTTCGAATACGCCCTGCTGATGGATCCGAAGATCTCGACCCAGCGCGACGCCCAGAACATCTACACCACCGTCGCCCACGAGACGGCCCACCAGTGGTTCGGCAACCTGGTGACCATGGCCTGGTGGGACGACCTGTGGCTGAACGAAGGCTTCGCCTCGTGGATGGAGGGCCGGGCGACCGAGAAGTTCCACCCCGAATGGAACGCCGCCCTGGCCGCCGTCGGCGGGCGCGAATACGCCATGAGCCTGGACGGCCTGGTCACCACCCACCCGGTGGTGCAGCACGTCGAGACCGTCGAGCAGGCCAGCCAGGCCTTCGACGCCATCACCTACCAGAAGGGCGAGGCGGTCATCCGCATGCTCGAGGGCTATGTCGGCGAGGACGCCTGGCGCACCGGCGTGCGCGCCTACATCAAGGCCCACGCCTACGGCAACACGGTCAGCGACGACCTGTGGAAGGCGGTCGAGACTGCCGCCGGCAAGCCGATCACCGCCATCGCCCACGACTTCACCCTGCAACCCGGCGTGCCGCTGATCCGCGTCGAGGCCGGCGCCTGCCAGGCCGGCAAGCAGGTGCTAACCCTGGCCCAGGGCGAGTTCAGCAAGGATTTCCCCGACAAGACGCCGCTGTCCTGGCGCGTGCCGGTCAACGCCAAGGCCCTGGACGGCGCGACGATCGCCAAGACCGTGGTCGAGGGCGGAAAGGCCAGCCTGACCGTCGAGGGTTGCGGCCCCGTCGTCGTCAACGCCGGCCAGAGCGGCTACTACCGCACCCTCTACGCCCCGGCCCAGTTCCAGCGCCTTGCGGCCGATTTCGGCAAGCTGGCGCCGATCGACCAGCTGGGCCTGCTGTCGGACGCCTGGTCGATGGGCGCCGCCGGCCAGCAGTCGCCGACCGACGCCCTGGCCCTGATCGCCGCCACGCCGGCCGAGGCCGACCCGCAGGTGCTGTCCAAGGTGGCCAGCGTGCTGTCGGCCATCGACGGCTATTACGAAGGCCAGCCCGAGCGCGCCGCCTTCCGCAAGCTGGCCAGCGCCCGCCTGTCGCCGCTGCTGGCCCGCGTGGGCTGGGAGGCCAAGGCCGGCGAACCCGACCCCGTGGCCATCCTGCGCGGCGACCTGATCGCCACCTTGGGCGAGCTGGGCGACGGCGCCGTGGTCGCCGAAGCCCGCAAGCGCTTCGCCGCCGACAAGACCGACCCGGCCGCCATCCCCGGCCCGCTGCGCAAAGCGATCCTGGGCGTCGTGGCCGTCAACGCCGACGCGGCGACCTGGGAGGCTATCCACGCCCAGGCCCAGGCCGAGAAGACGCCGCTGGTCCGCACCCAGCTCTACAACCTGCTGGCGGCGGCGGACGACGAGACCCTGGCCCGCAAGGCCCTGGACCTGGCCCTGACCACCGAGCCGGGCGAGACCAACTCGGCCGGCATGATCTCGGCCGTGGCCTCGCGCCATCCGGACATGGCCTTCGACTTCGCCACGGCCCATCGCGACGCGGTCGACGCCAAGGTCGACAACAGCGCCCGCACCCGCTTCATCCCCAGCCTCGCCAAGGCCTCGGGCAAGCTGGAGACGGCCGATAAGCTGAAGGCCTGGGCCGGCGCCAACCTCACCGAGAGCTCGCGCAAGGAGGCCGACAAGACGGTCTCGGCCATCGAATACCGGGCCAAGGTGCGCCGCGAACGCCTGCCGGCGATCACCGCCTGGGTCGCCAAGGCCGGCTGAACGGAACTTTTCGCGGCGTCGGCCAAGGGTCGACGAGCCGACGCTGCGACGTTCCGTCTTGCAGATTCCCCTTCTTTCGCTGCGGGAATGGGGTTGCGGCTGCACGCGTATCCCCCATATCGGGCATCGAAGCGGGGTTGACGGGCTCGTCAACTTCGATTGAAGCCTCTCCCTTCGCCTGGTTCGTCCAGGCGGCAGGATTTTGGATCAACCCTAGACGCGACCAGACGGGGACGGACCGAGAAAAACCGGGGCGCTTCTGATAAGGCCCTTGTCACCGCCGTCCGCCATTCGAGGAGCTGCAGGCACACCACATGAGCAAGATTATCGGTATCGACCTTGGCACCACGAACTCGTGCGTCGCCATCATGGACGGCAAGAACCCGAAGGTGATCGAGAACGCCGAAGGCGCTCGCACCACCCCGTCGGTCGTCGCCTTCCTCGAGGACGGCGAGCGCCTGATCGGCCAGCCCGCCAAGCGCCAGGCCGTGACCAACCCGACCAACACCCTGTTCGCGATCAAGCGCCTGATCGGCCGCAACGCGAACGACCCGGTGGTCGAGAAGGACAAGGGCATGGTGCCCTACGAGATCGTCAAGGGCCCGACCGGCGACGCCTGGGTCAAGGCGCACGGCAAGGACTACTCGCCCCAGGAGGTCTCGGCCTTCATCCTGCAGAAGATGAAGGAAGCCGCCGAAGCCCACCTCGGCGAGCCGGTGACCAAGGCGGTCATCACCGTTCCGGCCTACTTCAACGACGCCCAGCGTCAGGCGACCAAGGACGCCGGCAAGATCGCCGGCCTTGAAGTCCTGCGCATCATCAACGAGCCGACCGCGGCGGCCCTGGCCTACGGCCTGGACAAGAACGACGGCAAGAAGATCGCGGTCTACGATCTGGGCGGCGGCACCTTCGACGTCTCGATCCTTGAGATCGGCGACGGCGTGTTCGAGGTGAAGTCGACCAACGGCGACACCTTCCTGGGCGGTGAAGACTTCGACCTTCGGATCGTCGACTACCTGGCCGACGAGTTCAAGAAGGAGCAGGGCGTCGACCTGCGCAAGGACAAGCTGGCCCTCCAGCGCCTGCGCGAAGAGGCGGAAAAGGCCAAGAAGGAGCTGTCGTCGACGGCTCAGTACGAGGTCAACCTGCCGTTCATCAGCATGAACGCCTCGGGCCCGCTGCACCTGAACATCAAGCTGTCGCGCTCCAAGCTGGAAGCCCTGGTCGACGACCTGATCGCCCGCACCATCGGTCCGTGCGAACAGGCCCTCAAGGACGCCGGCCTGAAGAAGAGCGACATCGACGAAGTGATCCTGGTCGGCGGCATGAGCCGCATGCCCAAGGTCCAGCAGGCGGTGCAGGACTTCTTCGGTCGCGAACCCCACAAGGGCGTGAACCCCGACGAAGTCGTGGCGCTGGGCGCGGCCGTTCAGGCCGGCGTGCTGCAAGGCGACGTCAAAGACGTGCTGCTGCTCGACGTGACCCCGCTGACCCTGGGCATCGAGACCCTCGGCGGCGTGTTCACCCCGCTGATCGAGCGCAACACCACGATCCCGACCAAGCGCTCGCAGACCTTCTCGACCGCTGACGACAACCAGTCGGCCGTGACCATCCGCGTGTTCCAGGGCGAACGCCCGATGGCCGTGGACAACAAGATCCTGGGCCAGTTCGATCTGGTGGGCATCCCGCCAGCGCCGCGCGGCGTGCCGCAGATCGAGGTCACCTTCGACATCGACGCCAACGGCATCGTCCAGGTCCACGCCAAGGACAAGGCGACCAACAAGGAGCACTCGATCCGCATCCAGGCCAACGGCGGCCTCTCGGACAGCGACATCGAGCGCATGGTCAAGGAAGCCGAGGCCAACAAGGCCGCGGACGAAGAGAAGAAGAAGCTGGTCGAGGCTAAGAACCAGGGCGAGGCGATCCTGCACTCGACCGAGAAGGCCCTGGCCGAGCACGGCGACAAGGTCGGCGCGGCCGAGAAGACCGCGATCGAGACCGGCGTCACCGAACTGAAGACCGCCCTGGAAGGCGAGGACGTCGAGGCCATCCAGGCCAAGACCCAGGCCCTGATCCAGGCGTCGATGAAGCTGGGCGAGGCCATGTACGCCTCGCAGCAGGGTGGTGAAGGCGCCGAAGGCGGCGCTGAAGCTCCCGCGGACGACGGCGTCGTCGACGCCGAGTTCGAGGAAGTCGACGGCGCCGAAAAGCCGGCTTCCTAAGCCATGGACGCGCCGGCGAACGCCCAGATCGGGACCGTTCGCCGGCGCGCTCGTTTTGTGGTGCGCCCGATTGACGCCTTGCGGCGGGGCGCCCCCTCCCCCACCTCTTCATCGACACCCCTTGTCCTGTTGAGCCTTACGGGCGCCGAACGCTGACGATGCGCGACTATTACGAAATTCTCGGCGTGAACCGGACCTGCGACGACGCAGGCCTGAAATCCGCCTTCCGCAAGCTGGCGATGCAGCACCACCCCGACCGCAACGGCGGGTGCGAGGACGCGAGCGGCCGGTTCAAGGAAATCAACGAGGCCTACAGCGTCCTTTCGGACCCGCAGAAGCGCGCCGCCTACGACCGCTTCGGCCACGCCGGCGTCAATGGTCCGCAGGGCGGCCCCGGCGGCATGGGCGGCGGGTTCGACGCCAGCGACATCTTCGGCGACGTGTTCGGCGATGTCTTCGGCGAGATGTTCGGCGGCGGCCGTCGCCAGTCCAACGGCCCGCAGCGCGGCCAGGACCTGCGCTACGACCTGGAGATCTCCCTGGAGCAGGCCTATGCCGGCGCCGAGGTCGAGATCACGGTCCCGGCGGCCATGACCTGCGAGGTCTGCGACGGCTCGGGCGCCAAGCCCGGCACCAGCCCCACCGTCTGCGGCTCGTGCGGCGGCGCCGGCCGCGTGCGCGCCACTCAAGGCTTCTTCTCGGTCGAGCGCGCCTGCCCCCGCTGCGGCGGCTCGGGCCGCCTGGTGCTGGATCCCTGCGCCGGCTGCCATGGCCACGGCCAGGTCCGCAAGGAACGCATCCTGTCGGTCCGTATCCCGGCCGGCGTCGACGACGGCGCCCGGATCCGCCTGGCGGGCGAAGGCGACGCAGGCGTGCGCGGCGGCCCGCGCGGCGATCTCTACCTCTTCCTGTCGGTCAGCCCGCACGAGCTCTTCGAGCGCGACGGCCTGGATCTTCTGTGCACCGTGCCGGTACCGATGACCGTGGCCGCGCTCGGCGGCGAGATCGAAGCGCCCTGCCTGAAGGGCGGCGAGACCTGCGACGGCACCTGCCGGATCAGCGTCAAGGTTCCCGAAGGCGCTCAGACCGGCAAGACCGTCCGCCTGAAGGGCAAGGGCATGCCGTCGCTGCGCAACCGCCAGCGCGGCGACCTAGTGGTCGAGCTGTTCGTCGAGACCCCGACCCACCTGTCGGCCCGCCAGAAGGAGCTCCTCAAGGAGCTGGCCGGCCTGTGCGACGACAAGCAGAACCCCAAGTCGGCCAACTTCGTCGGCAAGGCCAAGCGCTTCTGGGAAGAAGTGACGGGGAACTAGGCCTCATCGGCCGTTTCCCGGTTTTTGGAAGGCCCGCCCTGGTGGCGGGCCTTTCTGCGTCTTGCGGTCGAAAGCGATTTGCCCCCATTCGTGGAGCATCGTTGCGACGGGGGTCGGGGGTGGAGTTCTTCAAGCGTCTGTTCCGGCCCGCCGCCGTCACCTCGCCGCCGGCCGCCGACGGCGCCTATCGCATCTTCACCACAGCCTTCGACCGCGAGATCGCCGCCTCGCAGCTGGGCGACGTGCTCGGCAAGGCCTCGCCCGCGGACGCCGCCATCATCGAGCAGGCCAGGCATGAGTTGGAGACCGGCCTCCTACCCTGGCGCACGCGACTTCTGATCGCCGCCGGCGAGGCTTCGACCAGGATCCGCGCCAACCCGGCCGAACATGTCAGCGACACGGTGCTGACCCTGTTGATCGATCAGTCGGGCTCGATGCGGGGGCAGAAGATGCTCTACGCCGCCGCGACGGCCGACCTTTGCCAGGAATTTCTCAGCGCCCTGGGCGTGCGGGTGGAGGTGCTGGGCTTCACCACCTCGCGCTGGAAGGGTGGCCGGTCGCGGACCGAATGGATCCGGAAAGGACGGCGACCGCACCCTGGGCGCCTCAACGACGTTCTGCATGTCATCTACCGGGACGCCGACGACCATCGCACGAGCGTGGGCGGCGTCAGTTATCCAGCAATGCTGCGGCCGGACCTGCCCAAGGAAAATCTGGACGGCGAAGCGCTGCTCTGGGCGGCGGAACGCCTGCGCCGACGGCCCGAAGCGCGCAAAATTCTCGTGCTGCTGTCGGATGGCGCGCCGGTGGACGACGCCACCCTGGAGGCCAATTCGCCTTACTACCTAGTCGATCATCTCAAGCAGACGGCCGAGGGAATCGCTGCGGCGGGCGACATCGAGCTGATCGCCGTCGGGGTCGGCCGGGAAATCTGGGACTACCACGCCTATGCCGCTAGGGCCGAAGACCCTGTCAGGCTCGGCGAGGAGATGCTGGCCGTGCTAGAGCGACTTCTGACCGCGCCGCCCGGTGAGGCCTAGAGATCGACCCGGCGATCCCCTCTCAGGGCCCGCGCCAGGACGAGGCCGCCGAGGATCAGGGCCAGGCTCACGACGATGACGGCCGCGACGCCGGCCGGGCCTTCGCGCCACTCCCCGTCGAAGAACCGGCTTTCCAGGCTGGGCGGTACGCTGAAGGTGATCGGGATCGTCACCTCCCCGGTCGCGCCGGGCGGCGGCGGGGTCATGCGGAAGGTCTTCGAGAGCTTCAGGGCCGCCTCGCCGAAACCCAGGCCCACCGGCGTCTCTTCGGTGACCATGCAGCCCGACAACTTGCCGCCCTCCACGACCTTGCAGGTCAGCCTGGCCGAACCGCCGATCTTCCGGTCCTGGGCCTTCTCGGGATAGTAGGCGTTGAGCTCGTCTTCAGTCGGCTTGCGCAGCCAGTCGGGCTTGTACGCCGTTGGCGCGGCCTTGGCCTCGGCCGCCGCGCCCTGCTCGTTCTCGATCATCACGCCCCCACGTTCGCCGCGAATTTATTGGGGACGCCCAAGCTGGGCAATGTCGCTTTCGCTTAACGAAATCGGCGACGCTCTGTAGATTCCTGGGGATGAACGCCCCCGTTTCTCCGCCCGTCCAGACGTTCGACGCCACCGGCGCCACGCCGGTGATGCAGCAGTTCTTCGAGATGAAGACCCGCCAGCCGGACGCGCTGCTGTTCTTCCGGATGGGCGACTTCTACGAGCTGTTCTTCGACGACGCGATCCGCGCGGCCGCCGCCCTGGGCATCTCGCAGACCTTCCGGGGCACCCATGCGGGCCAGCCGATCCCGATGGCCGGCGTGCCGCACCATGCGGCCGAGGCCTATCTGTCGAAGCTGATCCGGATGGGCTTCAAGGTCGCCGTCTGCGAGCAGATGGAAGACCCGGCCGAGGCCAAGAAGCGCGGCTCCAAGTCGGTGGTCCGTCGCGACATCGTCCGCGTGGTGACGCCGGGTACGCTCACCGAGGACGGCCTGCTGGACGCCCGCGGCGCCAACCGGCTGGCGGCGGTGGCCATTCGCGCCGGCCAGGCGGCCGTGGCGGCCGTGGAACTGTCCACCGGCGAGGTCGAGTGCTTCTCGACCGGCAAGGACGGCGTAGGCCCTTTGCTCGCGGCCCTGTCGCCGTCCGAAACCCTGGTCGCCGACCGCCTGCTGGCCGACGACCACCTGGCCCAGACCCTGAAGATCTGCGGCGGCCTGATCCAGCCGATGCCCTCGGCCCTGTCGGAGCCGCAGGCCTCGGAGACCCGGGTCAAGCGCCTCTACGGCGTCGACACCCTGGACGGCTTCGGCGGCCTGGCGGCGGCGGAAATCGGCGCCTTGGGCCTGATCGCCGCCCACCTGGAGATGACCCAGGCCGGCAAGCTGCCAGCCCTGCGTGCGCCGCGCCGCGCGGCCGAGGCCGACGTCATGTCGATTGACCCGGCCACGCGCTCCAGCCTCGAGATCGACCGCACCCAGAACGGCGACCGCAACGGCTCGTTGCTGGCAGTCATCGACCGCACCGTCACCCCCGGCGGCGCGCGCCTCCTGGCCTCGCGCCTGGCCCGACCGCTGCTGGATCCCACCGCCATCGACCAGCGCCTGGACGCCGTCGAGTGGTTCGTCGAGCATCGGTCCCTGCGTGAACGCCTACGCGAGCAGCTGAAGGGCTCGGGCGACATGGCCCGGGCGCTGGCCCGCCTGGCGCTGGGCCGCGGCGGTCCGCGCGACCTGGCCTGCCTGCGAGATGGCCTCAAGACCGGCGAGAAGCTGGCCGGCATGGTCGGCGGCTCGGGCGATCCGCTGTCGCCGCCGCCGGTCGAGCTGGAGGGCGCCCTGGCGGCCCTGACGCCGTCGCTGCACCAGGGCGTCTCGCAGCTTCTGAACACCCTGGAAGCGGGCCTTGGCCCCGACCTACCGGCCCTGGCCCGCGATGGCGGCTTCGTGGCTCCCGGCGTCCGTCCCGAACTCGACCAGGCCCGCGCCCTGCGCGACGACAGCCGCCGGGTCGTCGCCGCCCTCGAGCAGCGCCTGATCCAGGAAGCGGGCATATCGCTGAAGATCCGCCACAACGGCGTGCTCGGCTATTTCGTCGAGGCCACCGCCGGCAAGGCCGACCCGCTGTTCCAGCCGCCGCTGAACGCCACCTTCATCCACCGCCAGACCCTGGCCAACCAGGTGCGCTTCACCACCGTGGAGCTGGCCGACCTCGACGCCCGCATCGCCCAGGCCGCCGAACGGGCCCTGGCCATGGAAGTGGCCGCCTACGAGGACTGGCGCGCCGAGGCCTGCGCCCTGGCCGAGCCGATCCAGGCCGCCGCCGAGGCCCTGGCCCGCCTGGACGTGGCCTCCAGCCTCGCCGAATGGTCCGAGGACGCCGGGGCCGTGCGCCCGATCGTCGACAAGTCGCTGGCCTTCGAGGCCAAGGCCGCCCGCCACCCGGTGGTCGAGGCCGCCGTGCGCCGCGCCGGCGACCCCTACACCCCCAACGACTGCCGGCTGGACGCCGCCGGCGAGGTCGCTGCGCGCCTGTCGATCGTCACCGGCCCGAACATGGCCGGTAAGTCGACCTTCCTGCGCCAGAACGCCCTCTTGGCCATCCTGGCCCAGGCCGGCTGCTACGTGCCGGCCAAGAACTTCCGGCTGGGCGTGGTCGACCGCCTGTTCAGCCGCGTCGGCGCCGGCGACGACCTGGCCCGCGGCCGCTCGACCTTCATGATGGAGATGGTCGAGACCGCCGCCATCCTCACGCAGGCCACCCCACGCAGCCTCGTCATCCTCGACGAGATCGGCCGCGGCACCGCCACCTATGACGGCCTGGCCATCGCCTGGGCCTGCGCGGAATCGCTGCACGACACCAACCGCTGCCGCGCCCTGTTCGCCACGCACTATCACGAGCTGGCGACGCTGGAGGAGCGCATGGCGCACGTCTCCAACCTCAGCCTGCGGGCCAAGGAGTGGAACGGCGACCTGGTGTTCCTGCACGAGGCGGCCGACGGCCCGGCCGACCGCTCCTACGGCGTGCAGGTGGCCAAGCTGGCCGGCGTGCCGCCGCAGGTGGTGGCCCGCGCCAAGGAGGTGCTCGACCGTCTGGAGAGCAAGACCGAATCACCGGCCAGGCTCGACGACCTGCCGCTGTTCGCGGCCTCAGCCCCCGTCGCCGCGGCGCCTGTCGTTTTGGCGCCCAGCGCCGTGGATGGGGCGCTGAAGGAGCTGGACGTGGACGGCATGAGCCCCCGCGAGGCCCTCGAAGCGCTTTATCGCCTTAAGGGTCTGCTCAAGACCTAGGATCAATCATAGGAGCATGGCGGCGGCCGGTTCCGGTGGTCGCTTTGGCCGCCCGTCTCGGACACCCATATAACCGCCATGCCCCGCCGCCTCCGCCCCACGCCCCTGGAACACGTCGTCGACGGCCACGCCCTGCGCGCGCGCCTTTCGGCCGCCGCCCTGGACGCCATCGGCGACGAGGCCGCCCAACGCGCCCGGGCGATCGACATCCTCAAGCAGGCCCTGTTCCGCGGCCGGATGATCGCCAAGGAGCGGCTGGAGAACGGCGCCGGCGGCGTCGAGACCGCGCGCCTGCTCAGCGGCGTCACCGACGAGGTGATCACCGCCCTCTACGATTTCACGACGGTGCACGTCTTCCGGGCCCGCAACCCGACCGAGGGCGAGCGCCTGGCCCTGATGGCCGTGGGCGGCTACGGCCGCGCGACCCTCGCGCCGTTCAGCGACATCGATCTCCTGTTCCTGCGGCCCTACAAGCAGACGCCGCACGTCGAGAGCGTGATCGAATACATGCTCTATGCGCTGTGGGATCTCGGCTTCAAGGTCGGCCACGCCTCGCGCACCATCGAGGAGTGCGTGCGCCTCTCGAAGGAAGACTTCACGATCCGCACCTCGATCCTCGAGGCCCGGCGGCTGACCGGCGACGAGCGCCTGGCCGCCGACCTCAAGAAGCGGTTCCGCGACGAGGTGATGAAGGGCACCGGCCAGCAGTTCGTGGCCGCCAAGCTCAAGGAACGCGACGACCGCCAGGCCCGCGCCGGCGCCAGCCGCTACATGGTCGAGCCCAACGTCAAGGAGGGCAAGGGCGGCCTGCGCGACCTGCACACCCTGGTGTGGATCGCCGAGTACCTGCACCCCGTCGATGCGCCTGAGGACGTCTTCAAGATGGAGGTGTTCTCGGGCCGCGAGACCAAGGCCTTCATCCGCGCCTTCGACTTCCTGCACGCCGTGCGGGCGCACCTGCACTTCACCACGGGCCGGCCCGAAGAGCGCCTGACCTTCGATCTCCAACCCGAGATCGCCCGCCGCATGGGCTATGGCGACCGCGGCGACGCGCCGGCCGTCGAGCGCTTCATGCGCCGCTATTTCCTGATCGCCAAGGAAGTGGGGGCGCTGACCCGCGCCTTCTCGGCCAAGCTGGAGGCCGAGCACTTCAAGAACGAGCCCAAGGGCATCTCGCGCTTCCTTCCGGGCGCCAAGCCCAAGCGCAAGGCCCTGGACGCGCCGGGCTTCTACGAGGACGGCGGCCGGCTGAACATCGACGGGCCGGCGATCTTCGAGAGCGATCCGGTCAACCTGATCCGGCTGTTCAAGATCGCCGACGAGCGCGACCTCGACCTGCACCCCGACGCCTTCACGGCGGTCACCCGACACCTGGGGCTGATCACCTCGAAGGTGCGGCGCGATCCGGAGGCGACGCGGGCCTTCCTCGACCTGCTGGCGCGCGGCAAGCGCAGCTACCGCACCCTGACCCTGATGAACGACGCCGGCGTGCTGGGCCGCTTCATCCCGGAGTTCGGCCGCGTCGTCGCCCAGATGCAGTTCAACATGTACCACTCGTACACTGTGGACGAGCACACCCTGCGGGCCGTGGGCCTGATCGGCGACATGGCCGCCGGGCGCCTCTCGGAAGACCATCCGCTGGCCGTGTCGATCATGCCGCTGATCGAGGACCGCGAGGCCCTGTTCCTGGCCATGCTGCTGCACGACACCGGCAAGGGCGGCGTCGGCGGCCAGGAGAAGGCCGGGGCCCGATCGGCCCGCAGCGCCTGTGAACGACTGGGTGTCGAGCGCTCCAAGGTCGAGCTGGTCGCCTGGCTGGTGGAGAACCACCTGGTCATGAGCGACTTCGCCCAGAAGCGCGACGTGTCGGATCCCGGCACCGTGGCCGCCTTCGCCCGGATCGTCGAGAACCCCGAGCGCCTGCGCCTGCTGCTGGTCATCACCGTGGCCGATATCCGGGCCGTGGGGCCCGGCGTGTGGAACGGCTGGAAGGGCCAGCTGCTGCGCGAGCTCTACAACGCCACTGAGGCGGTTTTCCGGGGCGGCCGGGGCAGTGACGCCACCGCCAACGTTCAACGCCACCAGGAGGCCGCCGCAGCCGCCGCACGCGAGGCCCTGATCGCCGCCGACCCCGCCGCCAAGGGCTGGGCCGCGGCGATGGAGGACGCCTATTTCGGCGCCTTCGGTCCGCAGGACCTACTGGACCACGCCGCCCTGGCCCGCCGGGCCGCCATCCAGGGCGGCGCGGCCGCCGAGGGCAAGGTCAATCCCGGCGCCAACGCCGCCGAGATCGTCGTCGCCGCGCGCGACCGTCGCGGCCTGTTCGCCGACCTCGCTCTCGCCATCTCGTCGCTGGGCGGCAATGTCGTCGGCGCGCGGGTGTTCACCTCCCGCCAGGGCCAGGCGCTGGACGTCTTCTATGTGCAGGACGTCACCGGCTCGGCGCTGGGCTGCGAGAACCCCCGCGCCCTGCGCCGCCTGGCCGACGCCCTGGAAGCGGCCGGTCGCGGCGAGGGCGTCAATGTCGAGGCTCGGCGCGGCGGCGAGCTGGCCCGCACGGCGGCCTTCGCCATCGCCCCCACCGTCGTCGTCGACAACGAAGCCTCGCACGAGGCCACGGTGGTGGAAGCCTCCGGACGTGACCGCCCCGGCCTGTTGCAGGCCCTGGCCCGCACCCTGGCCGACAACGGCCTCTCCATCCAGTCGGCCCACATCGACGGCTATGGCGAGCGGGCGGTCGACGCCTTCTACGTGCAGACGGCCGAGGGGGGGAAGCTGGCCGACGGCCGCAAGGTCTCGGCGCTGAAGGCCGACCTGCTGGCGGCGCTCGAGCAGAACGAGGCGGGCGCGCCGAGCACCCGACCGGGCCTCAAGCGCGCGCGGGCCAGCGTCGCGCGCTAGGAACAGCGCGCGGGCAGCGATTCGAGATTTCCGTCAAACAGTTCGGCGGCAACAGGGTCGCCGGCTTGTGGAAAAATTCCGCCGCCGGAGCTTTCCATCCAGCATCCGGGTCTTGGCTTTTCCCTTATGACACAAGGGATTACGCGAAAATTTCGGCCTCTCCGCCCTCGCCTGTGGCGAACGGCGCAGCCTGGGATACGGCCGCGCCTTGTTTCATGCGCCACAGAAGACCCCGAAAACAGGGCCGATCAGACGCCGCGCGTCAGCCGGTTGCAGAGGTCGTCCAGCTGCTCGAGCGTCGCGTAGCGGACGATCAGCGAGCCGGCGCCGCCGCGATGGTCGATCTCGACGTCGAGGCCCAGCACCGACGACAGGTCGGCCTCCAGGGCCTGGGTGTCGGTGTCCTTGGAACGCGGCGCGCGCGGCGGGGCCGAGGCGCCGTTCTTGGCGCGGGGGGTGGCGTCGCCGGTCTGGGCCACGCGGGCCAGGGTCTCGGTCTCGCGCACCGACAGGCCGCCATCGATGACCTGCTGGGCCAGCGCGCCCGGATCGGCGGCCGTGGCGATCGCGCGGGCGTGGCCGGCGGTCAGGGCGCCGGTGACCAGGTGCTGCTGCACGGCTTCGGGCAGGGCCAGCAGGCGCAGGGTGTTGGCCACGTGGCTGCGGCTCTTGCCGATGGTCTGGGCGATGGCGTCCTGGGTGCGGCCGAACTTGTCCATCAGCACCCGATAGCTCAGCGCCTCTTCGAGGATGTTGAGGTCCGAGCGCTGGACGTTCTCGATGATGCCGATCTCGAGCACGGCCAGGTCGTCGAGCTCGCGCACGATGATCGGCACGGTCTTGAGGCCGGCACGCTGGGCGGCGCGCCAGCGACGCTCGCCGGCGACGATCTGGTACTCGCCCGGAGCGCCCGGCGCGGGCCGCACCAGGATCGGCTGGAGCACGCCCTTCTCGGCGATCGAGTTGGAAAGTTCTACCAGGTCTTCCTCGCGGAAGGTCCGGCGCGGCTGGTCAGGATTACGCTTCAGAAGTTCGATCGGGGCTTCCCGCGAACCGCCGGTATTGTCGCCCGGCGCCTGGGCCGGAGCCGCGTCGACCTCGCCCAGCAGCGCCGACAGACCGCGACCTAGACCCCGACGGCCTTCCGACATCCCCGCTTCACCGACCACGACCATCTCCTCGAAACTTCAACTTCAATAACGACTTCGACCCGTATCCTCAGGTCGGCGCTCAAACAGATAGGCCCTGTGGATCAGGCGGCCTGGGCCTGTCGATCCTTCTCGCGGCTGATCACCTCGCGCGCCAGCCGCAGGTAGGCCTGCGAGCCGGCGCACTTAAGGTCATAGAGCAGCACCGGCTTGCCGAAGGACGGCGCCTCCGACACCCGGACGTTCCGCGGTATGACCGCGTCGTACACCTTGTCGCCGAAATGCTCGCGCACGTCGCGGGCCACCTGCTCGGAGAGGCTGTTGCGGCGATCGTACATGGTCAGCACCACGCCCTGGATCTCCAGGCGCGGGTTCAGGCTGCCGCGCACCCGCTCGATGGTGCGGATCAGCTGGGTCAGGCCTTCCAGGGCGAAGAACTCGCACTGCAGCGGCACGAAGATGGCGTCTGCCGCGGTCATGGCGTTGACCGTCAGCACGTTCAGCGACGGCGGGCAGTCGATCAGGACGTAGGTGTAGGGGCCGTTGGCGCGCAGCGGCTCCAGGGCGTCGCGCAGGCGGTACGAGCGGCGCGCCACCTGCCCGAGCTCCAGCTCCACCCCCGACAGGTCGGCGTCGGCCGGAATGACATCCAGGCCCGGCAGCGACGTCTGCACGGCGGCCTCGACCACCGGGGCCTCGCCCATCAGCACGTCGTACAGCGTCTTCTTGCGCTGCAGGCGACCGATCCCCAGGCCCGTCGAGCAGTTGCCCTGCGGGTCGGCGTCGATCAGCAGCACGCGCTCGCCGCACGCCGCCAGGGCGGTGCCCAGGTTGATGGCCGTGGTGGTCTTGCCCACCCCGCCCTTCTGGTTGGCGACCGCCAGGACTCTCAGCTCAGACTTTGCGGACACGGCTCAGCCCCTTGATTTGCACGACATGGCCGCGCGGGTCGCTCTTGGAGCCCCGCACGTCCGACTCGAACTTCCAGGTCTTCTTCGCTTCAGCGATCTCGGCGGCGACCTCCTGGCCCTTCAGGAACCAGGCGACCGCGCCGCGCTTGAAATAGGGTTGCGAATATTCCAGCAGGCGCGGCATCGGCGCGCAGGCCCGGGCCGTCACCACCTGCACCTTGAGGTCCAGGCTTTCGGCGCGGGCGTTGTGGATCTCGACCGGCAGGTCGAGCTCGCGGCAGACGGCGTCGAGGAAGCGGCAGCGCTTGGCCATGCTCTCGACGAGGTGGACCTTGGCGCCCGGAACGCCCTTCAGCAGGATGGCCAGAACCACGCCGGGCAGGCCGGCGCCGGCGCCCAGGTCGGCCCAGACCTTGGCCTGAGGCGCGAAGGTCAGCAGCTGGGCGCTGTCCCAGGCGTGGCGGTTCCAGTAGGCGGCCATCGAGGCCGGACCGACGAGGTTCATCACCTCGTTCCATTCGGCCAGCAGCTCCTTGTAGCGCGCCAGGTCGGCGACCTGGGCGTCGGTCGAGCCCGCCAGCCTCTGAAAGGCCGCGGCGTCGACCGGGTCGAGCGTTTCGATGACGAGTTCAGACAAAGCTTCAGCCATCAGGCGGCCCGGCCCCGTCGCACGTGGGCCAGCAGGGCCGTCAGGGCGCCGGGGGTGACGCCCTCGATGCGGGCCGCCTGGCCCAGCGTCAGGGGCTTCACCCGGATCAGCTTCTCGCGCACCTCGTTGGAGAGGCTGCCGATGTCGCGATAGTCGAGGTCGGCCGGCAGGCGCAGGTCCTCGTCCTTGCGCAGGGATTCGGCGTCGGCGCGCTGGCGGTCGAGATAGCCGGCATAGGCCGCCTCGATCTCGATCTGCTCGCGGGCCATCGGGCTCCAGTCGGCGATCTCGGGCCACACGCGGACCAGGTCGTCGAGGCCCACGTCCGGATAGGCCAGCATGGCCAGGACGTCACGGCGCTGGCCGTCGGCATTGACCTTGAAGCCGACCTTCACGGCCTCGGCCGGGGTCATGTTTAGGGCGCGGGCGCGGCCGCGGACAGCCTCCAGCTCGGCCTTCTTGGCGGCCCAGGCGGCGGCGCGGACATCGCCGACCACGCCCAGCTGCACGCCGCGCTCGGTCAGGCGCTGGTCGGCATTGTCGGCGCGCAGGGTGAGGCGGAACTCGGCCCGGCTGGTGAACATGCGGTAGGGCTCGGTCACGCCACGGGTGACGAGGTCGTCGATCATCACGCCGATATAGGCCTCGTCGCGCGCGAAGACGGCGGGCTCGCGACCCAGCGCCGAGAGCGCCGCGTTCATGCCGGCGACCAGGCCTTGCGCGCCGGCCTCTTCATAGCCCGTGGTGCCGTTGATCTGGCCGGCCAGATAAAGGCCCGGCAGGCGCTTGGTCTCAAGCGTGGCGTAGAGCTCGCGCGGATCGACATAGTCGTACTCGATCGCATAGCCGTAGCGGATCACCTCCACGGCCTCGAGGCCGGGGATCGTGCGCAGGAACAAGAGCTGGGTCTCGGCCGAGACCGAGGTCGAGACGCCGTTCGGATAGACGGTGTCGTCGTCCAGGCCTTCCGGCTCCAGGAACACCTGGTGGCTGGTCTTGTCGGCGAAGCGGACGACCTTGTCCTCGATCGACGGGCAATAGCGCGGGCCGATCCCGGTGGCGCGGCCGCCATAGACGGCTGACTCGCCCAGGCGATCGGCGATGATCTTGTGGGTTTCCTCGGTCGTGAACGTGATGCCGCAGCGGATCTGCGGCACGTCGATCCTGTCGTTGAGGAACGAGAACGGCACGGGCTCCTCGTCGGCCGCCTGCATGTCGAGGCGGTTCCAGGCGATGGTCTTGCCGTCGAGACGGGCGGGCGTGCCGGTCTTCAGGCGGCCCATGTCGAAGCCCAGACCATAGAGGCGGTCCGACAGGCCGATCGACGGCTGGTCACCGACACGGCCCGCAGGGATGCGGGTTTCGCCCTGGTGGATGACGCCCTTGAGGAAGGTGCCTGTGGTCAGCACCACCTTGGGGGCGCGGTAGATCATCCCCTCCCCGTCCACGGCGCCGGCCACGTGGCCGTCCTCGACGATCAGGTCTTCGGCCGCGGCGGCGACGACGTCGAGGTTGGGATAGGCGAACAGCTCGGCCTGCATGGCCTCGCGATAGAGCTTGCGGTCGATCTGCGAGCGCGGGCCGCGTACGGCCGGGCCCTTGGAGCGGTTCAGCATCCGGAACTGGATGCCGGCCTTGTCGGCCATGCGGCCCATCAGGCCGTCCAGGGCGTCGATCTCGCGCACCAGATGGCCCTTGCCTAGGCCGCCGATGGCCGGGTTACACGACATCTCGCCGACGGTTTCACGTTTGTGGGTCAGCAGCAGGGTGCGCGCACCGGTACGCGCGGCGGCCGCCGCGGCCTCGCAACCGGCGTGACCGCCGCCAATAACGATGACGTCCCAGGACTGGGGCGAAGAGCTGGACAAGGGAGAAACGCGCCTCAATGCGGAACGCCCCCGACCCAGCGGGAGCGTGCCTGACTTATAGCTTCAAGCCGCCCTGTGGGCGAGTCGAGTCCGGGGCGTTTCACGTGAAACGCGGTGCGCGTATCTGTGGTCAGGCTGTGGACGGTTCAAGTCCCTGTTCCACGTGAAACATTCACTTCCCAATGCAGAAGCTTGAAAAGACACGGTCAAGCACGTCTTCCGGATCGATCCGGCCTGTGATCCTCGACAATGCACGGGAAGCGAGGCGAACGTCCTCCGCGGCCAGTTCCACGTCGTCGGTTTCGGCCAGGGCGCGCTCCAGATAGGCCCGCGCCTCCCCCAGGCGCTCCGCGTGGCGGATCCGCGTGGCCGCCGGAAACTCGGCGCCGGACAGCGCCTGGACCACATGTTCGGTCAAAGCGGCGCGGATGGGATCGGCGCCCTCCTCCCGGGCCGACAGCGCCGCCACGTGCAACCCCATCTCCGCGGTCTGGGCGCGTATGGCCGCCACCACGGACGGCTCTACCAGATCGGTCTTGTTGATTACCAGCCAGTCGCCGGCGCGGACGATTGCGTGGTGTTCGGAATGTTTCACGTGAAACTCGCCGGCGTCGACGACCCACAGCCGCAGGTCGGCCTCCTCGGCCCAGACCCGCGCCCGGCGCACGCCCTCGGCCTCGATGTCGTCGGCGGTCTCCCGAATGCCGGCCGTATCGGCGAGCAGCGCCTTGTAGCCGCCCAGCACCAAAGGAACCTCGATGACGTCGCGCGTGGTGCCGGGCGTGGCGGTGACGATCGCCGCATCGCGCTCGGCCAAGGCATTGAGCAGCGTGCTCTTGCCGGCATTGGGCGCACCGACCAGGGCGATGCGGAAACCGTCCCGCACCCGGCGACCACGTGCGACATCGGCGAGAGCCGCATCGATCTCGGCCTTCAAGATCTCCAGCCCGGGACGGGCGCGCGCCGCCACGTCCTCCGGCAGTTCCTCGTCGGGGAAGTCGACGGCGGCTTCCAGCATGGCCAGGGCCTGGACCAGCAGATCACGCCAGGCGTCGTAGCGTCGACCCAGCGCGCCGCCCAGCTGACCCAGCGCCTGCTTGCGCTGGCCTTCTGTCTCGGCGTCGATCAGGTCGCCCACGGCCTCGGCCTGGGCCAGGTCCAGCTTGCCATGCTGGAAAGCCCGACGCGTGAACTCGCCCGGCTCGGCCAGGCGCAGACCCAGCGCCGACAGGGCGCCGAGCAGAGCCTCGACGACCGCCCTGCCCCCATGCACGTGAAACTCGGCGGCGTCTTCGCCGGTGTAGCTTGCCGGTCCCTGGAACCACAGCACCAGCGCATCGTCGAGCGCGACGCCGTCGTGGCGCAGGGTGCGAAGGACCGCCTGGCGCGGCTTGGGCAGGTTTCCCGCCAGAGCGCGCACGGCCTCGCCGCTGGCCGGACCCGAGACGCGGATCACCGCCACGGCGGCGCGCCCGGCCGCCGTCGCCGGCGCGTAGATCGTATCGACCATCAGATCAGTCGCGCTTGCCGACCGCCGCTCCGGCCGCGGCCGTCATCAGCTTGCGGAAGCTGTCCTGGGCCCCGGCCCCGAACGCCATCCAGTTCCTCATCAGCTCCTCGGGGGCCAGCATCGCCATGTTGGCGTCCATGCGGGCCTGCATCTCTTTCACGAGATGGTCGTTCAATCCGCTCACGTCGGGCAGGCCCAGGAAGGCTCGCGCCTCGACCGGGGTGCAGTCGATCTCGATCGTCATCTTCATCGAAAAAGTTCCCTGGCGGCAGGCCACGAGATTGTGACGCCGCGCACTGCTCGGGGCAGGTTAGAGCGCTTCGGTCGAAAGTCCCATCGACGGCTTATTGTATGTGGAGAGCCCCATGAGCGAGACCCTCACGATCAACACGCCCGATGGCGACTTCTCGGCCTATGTGGCGCGCCCGACCACGGGAGACAAGCCGCCGGCCATCGTCGTCATCCAGGAGATCTTCGGCGTCAACAAGGTGATGCGCGACATCTGCGACAAGCTGGCCGGTGAAGGCTTCCTGGCCGTGTGCCCCGACCTCTTCTGGCGGATCGAGCCGGGCATCGACATCACCGACAAGTCGGAAGCCGAGTGGAAGAAGGCCTTCGAACTGTTCAACGCGTTCGACGTGGACGCTGGCGTCGCCGATATCGACGCGACCATCGACGCCATCCGCCCGCAGTCGTCGGGCAAGGTCGGCGCCGTCGGCTACTGCCTGGGCGGCCTGCTGGCCTTCCTCACGGCGACCCGCACCGACGCGGACGCCTCGGTCTCCTACTACGGCGTCGGCCTGGAGAAGCACGTCGGCGAGGCCGAGAAGCTGGAGAAGCCGCTGCTGCTGCACGTGGCCGAGGAAGACAAGTTCGTACCCAAGGAAGCCCAGCAGGTGATCTTCGCCGCGCTGAAGGATCACCCGCAGATCACGCTTCATACCTATGCCGGCCGTGACCACGCTTTCGCCCGCGAGGGTGGCGAGCACTACGACGCCGCCGACGCCGCCCTCGCCAACGGCCGCAGCCTGGCCTTCTTCAAGAAGACCCTCGCCTGATGCTGGCCGTCGAAGCCAGGGCCGCCGGCGGGCCCGAAGTGCTGGAGGTCGTCGAACGCGACCTCCCCTCGCCCGGCCCCGGCCAGATCCTCGTCCGCCACGCGGCCGTCGGTCTGAACTTCATCGACACCTATCACCGCTCGGGCCTCTATCCGGTGAAGTACCCGCAGGTGCTGGGCCTGGAGGCCGCGGGCCACGTGGAAGCGATAGGTGAAGGCGTCACTCGCTTCGCCGTCGGCGACCGCGTCGCCTACAACGGCACGATGGGCGCCTACGCCGAGGCTTCCGTCGTTCCGGCTGATCGCGCGGTGAAGGTTCCGGAGGGGGTCGATCTGGAGGTCGCCGCCGCCGTCCTGCTCAAGGGCATGACGGCAGAGTTCCTGGTCCGCCGCTGCTTCCCCGTGACGGCCGGCCAGACCGTGCTGGTCCACGCGGCCGCCGGCGGGGTCGGCCAGATCCTGGCGCAATGGGCCAAGGCCCTGGGCGCCAGCGTCATCGCCACGGTCGGCTCGGAAGCCAAGGCCCAGATCGTCCGCGACCTCGGCGCCGACCACGTGATCCTCTACGATCACGAGGACGTCGCAGCGAGAGTGGCCGAGATCACCGGCGGAGCCGGCGTGCCGGTCGTCTATGACGGCGTCGGCAAGGACACCTTCCAGGGCAGCCTGAAGAGCCTGGGCCGCCGCGGCGTGCTGGTGACCTATGGCAACGCCTCGGGCCCCGTGCCGCCGTTCGCACCGCTGGAGCTGGGCGCCAAGTCGGCCTTCATCACCCGCCCTCGCCTGTTCGACTACATCGTCACCACGCAGGAGCTCGACGAGAGCGCCGCGGCCCTGTTCGAGGTCCTGGCCTCGGGCGCGGTGAAGATCGAGATCGGGCAGAGGTTCCCCCTCGCGGAGGCGCGTGCGGCGCATGAGGCGCTGGAAGGGCGGAAGACGACCGGGGCGACGGTGCTAGTTCCCTGAGGCGGTGGAGCGAAAGCCTCGTCCTTCGACAAGCTCAGGATGAGGCTTTCGACTTAGGCGATGGAGCCAAGCTTCTACCGTGCCGGCCTTGGTCCTCATCCTGAGCTCGTCGAAGGACGAGGACCAGATGCTCCCCCTTTGGGGGAGCTGTCGCGGAGCGACTGAGGGGCGGCGCCGGCCGTGGAAGTCCCCCTCCGGCCCTTCGGGCCACCTCCCCCCAAGGGGAGGATTTGGACGTGGCGACCAACAAAAAGGCCCCGGATCGCTCCGGGGCCTTTCTCGTGTTTCACGTGAAACACCAAGCTTAAGTATTCATGCTTTGGAAGAAATCGCCGTTCGTCTTCGACTGGCGCAGCTTGTCGAGCAGGAACTCGATGGCGTCCGAAGCGCCCATCGGGTTGAGGATCCGGCGCAGCACGTAGGTCTTCTGCAGCTGGTCGCGCGGGGTGATGAGCTCTTCCTTGCGGGTGCCCGACTTGAGCACGTCGATGGCCGGGAAGATGCGCTTGTCAGCGACCTTGCGGTCCAGGACGATTTCCGAGTTACCGGTGCCCTTGAACTCTTCGAAGATCACTTCGTCCATGCGGCTGCCGGTGTCGATCAGGGCCGTGGCGATGATCGACAGCGAACCGCCCTCTTCCACGTTACGCGCGGCGCCGAAGAAGCGCTTGGGGCGCTGCAGGGCGTTGGCGTCGACGCCGCCGGTCAGCACCTTGCCCGACGACGGGACGGTGGTGTTGTAGGCTCGGCCCAGGCGCGTGACCGAGTCCAGCAGGATGACGACGTCGCGCTTGTGCTCGACCAGGCGCTTGGCCTTCTCGATGACCATCTCGGCGACTTGCACGTGGCGCGTGGCCGGCTCGTCGAAGGTCGAGGCGATGACCTCGCCCTTCACCGTGCGCTGCATGTCGGTGACTTCTTCCGGGCGCTCGTCGATCAGCAGGACGATGAGATAGCACTCGGGATGGTTGGTCTCGATCGACTTGGCGATGTTCTGCAGCATCACCGTCTTACCCACGCGCGGCGGGGCGACGATCAGGCAGCGCTGGCCCTTGCCGAGCGGGGCGACGATGTCGATGACGCGGCCCGAGCGATCCTTGATGGTCGGATCGGGCAGTTCCATGTTCAGGCGCTCTTCGGGATAGAGCGGCGTCAGGTTGTCGAAGTGCACCTTGTGGCGCACGTTTTCCGGGCTTTCGAAGTTGATCTTCGAGACGCTGGTCAGGGCGAAGTAACGCTCGCCTTCGCGCGGCGAACGGATCGCGCCCTCCACGCTGTCGCCGGTGCGCAGGCCGAACTTGCGGATCTGCGAGGGCGAAACGTAGATGTCGTCCGGACCCGGCAGGTAGTTGGCTTCCGGCGAGCGCAGGAAGCCGAAGCCGTCCTGCAGCACTTCCATGGTGCCCGAACCGAAGATCTCCACGCCTTCCTCGGCGAGGGTCTTCAGGATGGCGAACATCATGTCCTGCTTGCGCATGGAGTTGGCGTTCTCGACCTCGAAGGTCTCGGCGAACGCCAGCAGGTCGGCCGGGGACTTTTCCTTCAGTTCCTGAAGCGACATGCGCGTCAGGCCCATGGCGGCGATGGCCGCCGTGATCTCGGCGTTGTCGTCTTCGTCGTCGGCGCCGGCCTCGATGGCGGCGTCGGTCTCGGCCACGATCTCGACGGCGGCCTCTTCCGTGGCTTCCCCAAGGGCGTCCACGGGCGCGTCCAGCTCGAGCGGGGCTTGCGGATCAGTTTCTTCAGTCATGCATAGACTCGCGGTCGCCCGGATACGATCCGGGCTTGGATAGAAATTCAGCCGGCTTCAGGCGAAGGCGGCGATGGGGTCGCGCCATGACGACGGCGCGGATCGATCAGGGGAACGGATCATGTGGCGCACCAGGACGGGCGCGATCCGTGAAAGGCGGGAACGCTGCGGTATGACCGCAACGTCTGACCAAGACGGGAACCACAAGGCGGGTTCGCGGTCAAGCGCTACCGATGGAGACGCTGTGCATGGCCCTCATCCTTCGACAAGCTCAGGACGAGGACCAGGGTCGGCTCAGCAGCGCCGAGGACGACGCCGGCAGTCCAAACCCTCTTCCCGAGCCTGTCGAAGGACGAGGGTTTGGCGTCGGTCAGTTCAGGTACTTGGTCGTCACCGACAGCACGATGACGATCGCCGCCACGAAGGGCAGCTCGTTCGTGGCGCGCCAGAACTTTTCCGAGCGGGTGTTCTGGCCGGCCTCGAAGGCCTTGCGGGCCTTCGACAGGAAGCCGTGCCAACCGAACAGGAAAAACACCCCGGCCAGCTTGGCCAGCATCCAGGGCTTCAGCAGGAAATCCCAGCCGCGGATCGCGCCGTCGGCCATGATCAGGCCCAGGCCGAAGACCAGGGCGGCGATCATCGCCGGATTGATGATCCCACGCAGCAGCCGCCGCTCCATGACCTTGAAGGTCGCGTCCATCTCCGAGCCGAGCGTGGCGCCCGTGTGATAGACGTAGAGGCGCGGCAGGTAGAGCATCCCCGCCATCCAGGCGATCACGGCCAGGATGTGCAGGCCGCGGATCAGGTTGAAATGCTCGACCAGGAAGTCGGTCACGCGCGGGCTCCCGGACGGGTTTGGGGGCAAGGTTGGTCGCCACCGCAGATTTGCGGCGAATCCGACGAAAGGGCCTCACTCACCAGAGTCCCCAAACAATCGATGAACGCGGGCGATACGCCAAGCGCCGGCACACGGGCATAGATCGAGCCGCCGTGCTCGTAGGCCAGTTCGCGGTACTCGACGTCCAGCTCGACCAGGGTCTCGATGTGCTCGGAAACGAAGGCGATCGGCGTGACCACCAGGGCGAGACCCGCCTCGGCGGCCGCCTTGACCTCGTCGTCGGTGGACGGGCCGATCCACTTCAGCGGGCCTACGCGGCTCTGGTAGCTGATCTTCCAGTCGACGCCCTCGCCCAGGATGTCGCCGAGCTTGGCGGCGACCGCGGCCGGGGTCGCCTCGACCTGGCGCTGGTAAGGGTCGCCGGCGGTAATCACCTTTTCCGGCAGGCCGTGAGCCGAAAACAGGATCCGCGCCGGCCTGGGCGAACCGGCCTTGACGTACTCGGCCCGGATCAGGTCCGCGTGCGCCTGCACGAAACCCTCGGCCGTAGGATAGCAGCACAGCGTCGTCGTCCGGCCCGGACCCTTTCGGTAGGCCTTGTTCCACGCCTTCAGCGACGACGCCGTCGTGGTTGTCGAATACTGCGGATAGAGCGGCAGCAGCACCACCTCGTCAGGCTTCCAGGCCTTCACCGCCTTGGCCGTCTCGCCGGTCAGCGGGTCCCAGTAGCGCATGGCCACGAAGGCCTTGACCGTGTCGCCCGGCAGGCGCTCGGCGAGCTCCGCTTCCAGGGCCCGCGCCTGCTTGTCGGTTTCCGGCAGCAGCGGCGAGCCGCCGCCCATCAGGGCGTAGTTCGCGCGCGCCGACTTGGCCCGGGTGGTCGAGATCAGCGCCGCCACCGGATAGCGAACGAAGAACGGCGCCTGGATGATCGCCGGATCGCGGAACAGGTTGAACAGGAACGGCCGCACGGCCGCCTGGCCGTCGGGCCCGCCTAGATTGAACAGGACGACGGCGATCCGTCGTCCGCCCCCCGGGCCGCTCTTCAATTGGTTCACAGGCCGGTCACCCGCTTCAGCACCTGCTCGACATGAGCGATCGGCGTGTCGGGCAGAATGCCGTGACCCAGGTTGAAGATATAGGGGCCCTGCCCCCATTGCTCGAGCATCTGCTCGACCCGTTCGTCCAGCGCCGCGCCGCCGGCGCGCAGCAGCAGAGGATCCAGCGCGCCCTGGATGGTCCTGGTCTTCTGGATGGCCTGACCCAGCTTCGCCGAGGCCGAGGTGTCGAGCGCCACGCCGTCCACCGGCACGGCCTGCGCGTAGGCCTCGACCAGCGTTCCGGCCCCGCGTGGGAAGCCGATGAGAGGCACGGTCACGCCGCGGGCGCGCAGGCCCTCGACGATGGCGATGTGGGGCTTGGTCACCAGGCGGTCGAAAAGCGGCTCGGAGAGGCCTTCGGCCCAGCTCTCGAACAGCTTCAGCGCCTGGGCGCCGGAAGCGGCCTGCATGGCCAGATAATCGACCGTGGCGTCGACCAGGATCTGGATCAGTCGGTCCAGCTTGTCGGCGTTCTGGTAGGCGAAGGTGCGCGCGCCCGAGCGATCGCTGGATCCGCCCTCGATCATGTATGTCGCGACCGTCCACGGCGCGCCGGCGAAACCGATCAGGGCCTTCGAAGGATCGATGTCTGCGCGAACGCGCGAGAGCGTCTCGCCGACCGCCTTCAGGGCCTCGCCGGCCTGCTGGGTCTTGTCGGCCATGGCGTCGAGATCGGGCAGCTCGCCGAGCTTGGGACCTTCGCCGGCCTCGAACCAGACCTTCTGGCCCAGTGCGCCGGGGATCAGCAGGATGTCGGCGAAGACGATGGCCGCGTCATACGGAAAGCGGCGCAGCGGCTGCAGGGTGACCTCGGCGGCTTTCTCCGGGTTCAGGCAGAAGCTGATGAAGTCGGGGGCCGTCGCCCGCACGGCGCGATACTCGGGCAGATAGCGTCCCGCCTGGCGCATGAACCAGACCGGAGGACGCTCGGCGGTTTCACCGGCCAGCACGGAGAGAAACTTCGGGATCGGAGAGCTCGTCATACCGGCGGTTAAATCCCGGCAAGCCGTTCCACTCAAGTCCGTGCGATCCCGTACCCTTATTCTTCTTAAAAATAAGAATCTTAGAGAGAGAGGAAGAAGGGGGAGGGCAAGTGCAACACGGGGATAAGTCCGCCCCGGTGGACAACTCAAACAGGCCCTACTCGGTATGCCCCAGCTTGGTACACATGGGAGTCATACCTTGTGAACTTCGTGGACAAGCTTCCAACCTGCCGGATTCCTTACGAAACCCAGACGATGGTGAACGGGAAATTAACCATCCGTTAGGACTTTCCACAAGCACGGGAGAACGTGCAGGCACAGGTCCTGGTGGGCAGGTTCAAGCTGGGGATTGTCCGGCGTCAATGAGGCCGTTTATCACAGGGGCGCGGCGGAGCGTCGCGCTGGGGCGCATTTGGCGCCCGCTTGTCCCCAGAAGGCTCCCAGAGTGGTAAAGCAACCCTTAACGGATGATCCACAGGACAGTGCGTCGCCTGAGGCCGATCGCCACACCGCGCGGTTCGCGACCTACTTCCATATTCACCTGGTTTCGGACTCCACGGGCGAGACCCTGAACGCCATGGCGCGCGCGGTCTGTGCACGGTTCACCGATATCCTGCCTATCGAACACATCTACGCGCTGGTGCGTTCCATCCGGCAGCTGGACCGGGCCCTGGAGGAGATCGCAGGCGCGCCGGGGGTGGTCATGCACACCATCATCGACCCCAACCTGCGCGCGGCGTTGGAAGAAGGCTGCCGCAAGCTCGACATGCCGTGCATCGCGGCCCTCGATCCGGTGGTCAGCGCCATGTCGCGCTACCTGGGGGCCAAGATATCCACGCGCGTGGGTGCGCAGCACGCGCTGAACAACGACTATTTCGACCGCATCGAGGCCCTGGACTACGCCATCGCCCATGACGACGGCCAGGGCGGCCAGGATCTGACCCAGGCCGACGTGATCCTGGTGGGCGTCTCGCGCACCTCCAAGACGCCGACCTGCATCTATCTGGCCCATCGCGGCGTGCGCGCCGCCAACGTGCCGCTGGTGCCGGGCCGTCCGCCGCCCGAGCAGCTGTTCGAGCTGAAGAACACCCTGATCGTGGGCCTGATGACCACGCCGGAGCGGCTGATCCAGATCCGTCGCAACCGCCTCCTGTCGCTCAAGGAGAATAGAGAGAGCGACTACATCGACACCGACAGCGTGCGGGCCGAGATCATCGCCGCCCGCCGCCTGTTCGAGAAGAACGGCTGGCCGATCATCGACGTCACGCGACGCTCCGTGGAGGAAACCGCCGCGGCGATCATCAACCTGCTGTCGGGCGGCCGCGGCCAGGTCGAGGTGCTGGGATGAGCGCCTCCCCTCCTCCCATCGTACTGGCTTCGACCAGCTGGACGCGCCAGACGATCCTCAAGAACGCCAGCGTGCCGTTCGAGGCCGTGGCCTCGGGTGTGGATGAAGAGGCGGCCAAGGCCGGGCTGCTTGCCGAAGAGGTCACGCCGCGCGATGTCGCCGACGCCCTCGCCGAAATGAAGGCGGTCAAGGTTTCCCACAGGCGGGCGGGCCTCGTCATCGGCTCGGACCAGACGCTGGAGCTGAAAGGTCGCCTGTTCGACAAGGTCGACACCCTGGAGGCCGCCCGCGCCCGGTTGCTGGAACTGCGCGGCGAAATCCACAAGCTGCATTCCGGCGTCGTCGTGGCCCGCGACGGCCAGCCGATCTGGCGGATCGTCGAGACCGCCAAGCTGTCGGTCCGTCCGTTCAGCGAGGCCTGGCTCGACGGCTATCTGGAGCGAAACGGCGAGCAGATCCTGTCGTCTGTCGGCTGCTACATGCTCGAGGGCGAAGGCCTGCAGATGTTCGACCGTATAGACGGCGACTACTTCACCATCCTCGGGCTGCCGATGACCGGCCTGCTCGATTTCCTGCGCCTGCACGGAGCCCTTCAGGCATGAGTTCCAAGATTACCGGCCAGGCCCTGGTGGCCGGCGTCTGCGGCCAGCCGATCGTTCATTCGATGAGCCCGCTGCTGCATAACGCCTGGCTGGCGGAGGCAGGGATCGACGGCGCCTATGTGCCGATGGGCCCGCCGGAAGACCGGTTCGAGGCTTTCGTGAACGGCTTCCGGGGCGGGGTCATTCGCGGCCTCAACGTGACCATCCCCTTTAAAGAGAGAGCGCTGGCCTGCGCCGACGAGGCCAGTGACCTGGCGCGTCTGGCCGGGGCCGCCAACCTGCTGCGTTTCCGCGAGGACGGCACGATCTTCGCCGACAACACCGACGGCCCGGGCCTGCTGGGCGCGATCGCCGCCCAGGCGCCGGACTTTGACGTCACCGCTGCGCCCGTGGTGATCCTGGGCGCCGGCGGTGCGTCGCGTGGCGCGGCGGCGGCCCTGTTGCTGGCCGGCGCGCCCAAGGTGGGGATCGTCAATCGTACGGTTTCCAAGGCCCAGGCCATCGCCGACGCCCTTGGCGACAAGGTGTCGGCGGCCGGCGAAGAGGCCCTGCCCACGCTTCTGGCCGACGCGGGCCTCGTCATCAACGCCACCTCGCTGGGCCTTGGCGGCGGCGATGGTCCGCCTGCCGACCTGACGCTGACGCCGGAAGGCTGCGTGGTGATGGACATGGTCTACAAGCCGCTGCGCACCGAGTTTCTGCAACGAGCCGAAGCCGCCGGCCGACCCACTGTGGATGGTCTGGAAATGCTGCTGCTGCAGGCCGTGCCCTCATTCGAGGCCTTCTTCGGCCAGGCGCCCCCGGCCGATGTCGACGTCCGGGCCGTCGCCCTGGCGCATCTGGGGCAAGGCGCGAAATGATGATCCTCGGCCTCACCGGCTCCATCGGCATGGGCAAATCGACCACGGCCAAGATGTTCGAGGCCGAAGGCGCGCCTGTGTACGATTCCGACGCCGCCGTGCATGCGCTCTATTCGGCAGGTGGAGCGGCCGTGGCGCCGGTCGAGGCGGCGTTTCCAGGCGTCGTGGTCGATGGCGCGATCGACCGCGCCAAGCTCAGCGCCCAGGTGGTCGGCGATCCCGAGGCGCTGGAAAAGCTGGAGGCCATCGTCCACCCCCTGGTCGGCGCCCATCGCATCGGCTTCTTCGAGAAGGCCGAAAGGGACGGCCATGACATCGTCGTGCTCGACGTGCCGCTCCTTTACGAGACCGGGGGCCAGAAGAACGTCCACAAGGTGGTGGTGGTCAGCGCGCCGGCCGACGTCCAACGCGAGCGGGTCCTGGCGCGCCCCGGCATGACGGCCGAGAAGTTCGAGGCGATCCTGGCGCGCCAGCTGCCCGACGCCGAAAAGCGCGCCCGCGCCGATTTCGTGGTCGATACCGGCAAGGGCCTGGAAGTCGCCCGCGACCAGGTGCGCGACATCCTGACCCTGTTGAGAACCGCGCCCCAAGCTTGATGCCGGACTCGAACCGGCCCATTGAAAGGCCATGGCCCGGGAAATCATCCTCGACACCGAAACCACCGGCTTCGATCCGAAGACGGGCGATCGCCTGGTCGAAATCGGCTGCATCGAGGTGGTGGACTACATGCCCACCGGCCGGTCGTTCCACGAGTATTGCGATCCGCTGCGCGACATGCCGGCCGAGGCCGAGAAGGTGCACGGCCTGTCGGCCGCCTTCCTGACCGGAAAGCCGAAGTTCCACGAGATTGCTGACAAGTTCCTGGAATTCGTCGGCGACAGCGTCGTCGTCGCCCACAACGCCTCGTTCGACCGCAGCTTCGTCAATTTCGAGCTGGAGAAGTGCGGCCGTCCGCCGCTGCCGGAAGAGCGCTGGGTCGACACCCTGGCCATGGCCAAGAAGCGCTTTCCGGGCATGTATAATTCGCTCGACGCGCTCTGTAAGCGTTTCAAGATCAGCCTCGACAGCCGTGACAAGCACGGGGCGCTGATCGACTCCCACCTGCTGGCCGAGGTCTATCTCGAACTGCAGGGCGGCAAGGAACGCGCGCTCGAACTGACCCACGCCGTTGCGGCCACCGCCGTCAGCGCCGCCCGCGCCGGCGGCTACGGCGCCCGCCCGCGCCCCCTGCCCTTCCGTTCGACCGACGCCGAACGCGCGGTGCACGCCGACTGGGTGAAGTCGACCCTCAAGGACAAGGCCGTCTGGCTGAAGTTCGACCTGCCGGAACTGGCGCCGGCTTCCGAATGATCCTTCTCCCATAGGGAGAAGATAGCCTGCGGAGCAGGTCGGATGAGGGGTTAGGAACTGAAGACGGCGTGTCGGTACGCCGATTGACGGCGTAACCCCTCACCCTCCCTCTCTTTCCGGGACAGGGTTAGATCTTCAGATCCGCCGTCACCGGCGCGTGGTCGCTGGGGCGTTCCCATTCGCGCACCGTGTCGTGCACCTGCGCCGAGACCTTGCCGTCGACGATGGCCGCGTCGCGCAGGCCTGGGCTGGCGAGAATATGGTCCAGGCGCAGGCCGCGGTTGGACTTGCGGAAGTCGGCGGCGCGATAGCTCCACCACGAGAACAGCTTTTCCGGCTCCGGCGTGGCCAGGCGCGGCAGGTCCAGCAGATCCATGGACTTGATCATCGCGTCGAAGGCCTCGAGCTCAGCCGGGGTGTGGCTGACCACCTTCAGCATCTGGCGGTGGCTCCAGACGTCGTTCTCGCCGGGCGCGATGTTCAGATCGCCGGTGACGATCAAGGGCGCCTTGGGGTCACGCGTCTTCAGGGCGGCCGTCAGGGTCTCGTAGAAGTCGAGCTTGTGGTCGAACTTCGGGTTGGCGACGCGGTCGGGCAGATCACCGCCGGCCGGGATGTAGAAGTTCTGGATCTCGACGCCGGCCACCTTCACCGCCACGCAGCGGGCATGGCCCTCGCGGCAGTTCATCAGCGTGGGGACGTCCTCGATCGGCAGGCGCGAGGCGATGGCCACGCCGTGCCAGCCCTTCTGGCCGGCGATCTTGATGTGCGGCAGGCCCATGGCCTCGAAGGCCTCGCGCGGGAACTCGCCGTCCTGGCACTTGATCTCCTGCATGCACAGGACATCGGGCGCGGTTTCGTCGACGAAGCGGGCGGCCTGTTCGGCGCGCAGGCGGACGGAATTGACGTTCCAGGTGGCGATACGGAGGCGCATGCCGCTCCCCTACCTGCACAGCTCGCGGACCACAAAGAAAAACGCCCGGACACACGAGGCGTCCGGGCGAAAGTCAGGTCTCTCATGCCGCCGCCGGGAGGGGATAGATCCGGCACGGTTTGCGAAGAGCGGGTCGGGCGCTCATCGCCATGCGTGATAAAAGTGCCACGCCGAAACTTTTAGTCAAGCGAAAAACCGCTTATCTATTGCATGTTGTGAGAATGTCACAAACCGGCTTGCTTGCACGGATGTCAGCCGGTGGCCGGCTTGCCCGTGCGGCGGCGCGGATCGGTCAGCACGAACAGCTTCGGATCGATGGCGCCGACCTTGTCGAGGCCCGACAGGCGCACGCGGGTCTGGCCGCCCTTCACGTCGCTGATGGTCCAGCCGATCAGCTCGGGCGCGCTGCTGAAGTTCATCTCCAGCCGCCCCAGGGTTTGGCGCTTGGCGTCCTGGGCCACGATCGTGAAGCCGTCGGCCAACTTGCGCACGCTGGTGATCTTCACGCCGCGGTCCAGGCGCACCTCGCGCGCCAGTAGCAGGGCCAGCGGGGTGCGGCTCAGCGGATAGCTCTCGAAGGTCTTCAGGCGGCTGTCGAAGATGTTGACGTTATTGCCGTTGCTGACGACCAGCAGGCCGCCCGGGCCGTCATATTCGAAACGCGCCTTGCCCGGACGCTGCAGCCACAGGGTGCCCTGGGTGGTCACGCCGCGCGGGTCGGTCTGGACAAAGCGGCCCTTGGCGTTGGACAGGCCCTGGATATAGGCCGTGGCCTTGGCGATCAGCGCCTTGTCCTCGTCCGACAACTCCTGGGCCAGGGCCGGCGCGCCGAAGGCGGCGGCCATCAGGCCCGCGCCGCCGGCGGCGATCAGGGTGCGACGGTTCATGGTGGTCTGCGTCATGCGAACTCCTTCACCTCCACCTTTGCCCTGTGCGCGCGTCGCGGGAAAGGCCATGGAAGGGCCGTTTTCCGGCGCTGCGATGAAGGGCCGTTCAGGTTGGGGCCGAAGGGAACGCCGCCGAACGGCTGAGGTTTCGCGGCGAAGTCGGGTCAGGCCGCCTTCTTGGCGTCCTTGTCCTTCTTGGCTTTCTTTTCCTTCTTCGGCTTGTCGGCCTTTTCCGCCTTGGGCTTCTTGGCCTTCGGCTCGGGACGCGGCGCGGTCAGGTCGACCGCGGCCATCTCGGCCAAGAGGTCGAGGAAGCCGTCGCGCTTGCCGGCCTTCAGCAGCGACAGGATGCGGGCGTCGGCGGCGGCCACGCGTGGCAGGCTCTCTTCCAGGATCAGCCGGCCGGCCTCCGTGAGGCGCACGGAGTTGGCGCGGGCGTCCTGTTCCGAACGCTGACGTTCCAGGTGGCCCTTGGCGATCATCCGGGCGACCATGTCGGCCAGGGTCGAGCGGTCGATGCCCGTGGCCTTCACCAGGCCCGTCTGGGTGACGCCCTCGTGCTGGGCCACGGCGGCCAGAACGGCGAACTGGCGTTGGGTGATCCCGCCGGCGCCGGTTTCTTCCACATAGATGTCGAGAGCGGTCTGCAGCACCCGGTGCAACAGGTGGCTGGGCGAGCGGTCCAGCACCCCGACCTCGCGCGCCGCGGTCTTGTCGCTCTTGTGCTTGGCCATGTCGTCCGCCCCCGTTTCCGCTGACGGACGTCCAGCTAGCACGCTAACGCGTCGGTTTGACGACAGATGGTCCGTGGTCGGTAGATGCTCCCCTTTTGGGGGAGCTGTCGCCAAGCGACTGAGGGGGCCGCCGAAGGCGGATCAGAAGCCCGCGTCCGGCGGCTCGGGGGTCTTCTGGTCGTCCGGCTTGGCCATGTGCTTCATGATGAAGGGCGTCTGGGTCAGCGAGAAGACGATGGCCAGCGGCAGCAGGGCGATGCGGAATTTCACCCAGGTGGGCGTGTCCTGGGTGAGGCGAACCACTTCGTTGGCGATGGCCGCCAGCGCGAAATAGCCGCCGTAGCGCAGGGTCAGGGTCCGCCAGGCGGCGTCGGACATGTGCAGCGCCTCGCCCATCAGCGCCTTCAGCGGCGCACGGCCCAGGAAAACGCCGCCGATCATGAAGGCCGCCAGGGCGCCGTTGACGACCGTGACCTTGATCTTGACGAACACGTCGCTGTGGAAAACCAGACCCAGCACCCCGAACACCAGGGCCATCATCCCCGAGAACAGCGGCAGCAGCGCCACGCGCCGTTCCACGGCGTAGCCGACGACCAGGGCCAGGGCCGAGGCGGCCACCAGCACCCAGGTGGCGGTCTGGAAATTCTTGGTGACGAAATAGGTGACGGCGAAGGCGATCGGCGCGCCGTAGTCGACGGCGGTGCGAACCCAGGCGCTCTTCTTCTTGGCTTCGGACTTGGGGTCGGTCACGCGCCTAGTCCTCCAGCCCGACCAGCGAGCGCGAGAAGGCGCGCGCGTCGAACGGCTGCAGGTCGTCGATCCCCTCGCCGACGCCGATCAGCTTGATCGGGCTGTCCGAGGCGCGGGCCACGGGGATCAGCACGCCGCCGCGGGCGGTGCCGTCCAGCTTGGTCATGACGATGCCGGAAACGCCGACGCTGTTGCCGAACACCTTTTCCTGGGCCAGGGCGTTGCGGCCGACGGTGGCGTCGAGCACCAGCAGGGTCTCGTGCGGGTAGTCGGGATCGACCTTCTTGACCACGCGGATGACCTTCAGGAGCTCGTCCATCAGGCCCTGCTTGTTCTGCAGGCGGCCGGCGGTGTCGATCAGCACCACGTCATAGGCCTCGGCCTTGGCGCGTTCGACGGCCTCGAAGGCCAGGGCGGCGGCGTCGCTGCCTGTGGGCTTGGACATGAAGTCGGCGCCGGCCCGGTCGGCCCACACCTTCAGCTGCTCGACGGCGGCGGCGCGGAAGGTGTCGCCGGCGGCGATCAGGACGCGGGCGCCCTTTTCGGTCAGGTCGGCGGCGATCTTGCCCAGCGTCGTGGTCTTGCCCGAGCCGTTGACGCCGATGAACAGCACGACATAGGGGCGCGGACCATCCAGCGGGTCGAAGCGGCCTTCGCGGTCGGCCAGCTCGGCGGTAATCAGTTCGGCCAGGGCTTCCTTGACCTCGCGGTCGCTCGAGGCCTTGCCGAAGCGGGCCTTGCCGAAGGCGTCGGTGATGCGGGCGGCGATCTGCGGACCAAGGTCCGCCTCGATCAGCATCTCCTCCAGCGCGTCCAGCTGTTCCTGGTCCAGCGGCTTCTTGGTGAAGGCGCCGGTCACCTGCTCGGTCATCGCCTGGGACGACCGGGTGAGGCCGGCCGTGAGACGCTGGAACCAGCCTTGTTTCTGCGAGGGCTTTTCGCTCATCCGCGCTCCTGTAGCGAGGTGGTGAGAAAAGTGAAGAAGAGATTCACGATTCAGGGTTAGCGCCACGGAAGCGTGAACGGTTGCGCTTGGCCCCGGAGCATGGCGTCTAGAGACGATGGAACCCTTGGCCGCCGCCCTGTTCTGGCTCGACTACGCCGCCGCCGCCGTGTTCGGCGCGACCGGCGCGCTGGCGGCCGCGCGGCGCAAGCACGACATCATCACCTTCGGCTTCTTCGCGGCGATCACCGGTGTGGGCGGCGGCACGCTGCGCGACCTCCTGATCGGCGCGCCGGTGTTCTGGATCCAGCGGCCGGGCTACATCCTGGCCTGCCTGGCCGCCGCCCTGGTGATCTGGCTGCTGGGCCAGCGCGGCTGGCGGTTCCGGGCCCTGCTGTGGCTCGACGCCCTGGGCATGGCGGCCTACGCCGTGGTCGGCACGGCCAAGGCCCTGAGCCTGGGCGTGCATCCCTTCACCTCGGTCATCATGGGGGTGTTGACGACGGCCTTCGGCGGGGTGGTGCGCGACGTGCTGGCCGAGGAGCCGAACCTCCTGCTGCGCCGCGAGATCTACATCACCGCCGCCTTGCTGGGCGCGGCCGTGTTCGCGATCCTGCAATGGTGGCGCGTGCCGTTCTGGCCGGCCGGGATCGCGGGCTTCACGGCGGCCTTCTGCCTGCGGGCGGGGGCCATCAAGTTCGGCTGGAGCCTGCCAGGGTTCATGGGCGGGGAAGAGAAGAGCCAGTAGCTCCTCCCTCGCGAAGCGGGGGAGGAGAAGGAAATCACGTATCGAAGTCTGGATGCTGCCGGCTGACGACCGGGCTCACCGATCCGCCCATCGGCGGCCGTACCGGCATGTCGGCCAGGTGTTCCATCCATACCGGTCGGCTGTCGATCGCCAGCTGCACGACGGGCTCCACGGCCGACGGATCGTCGAAGGCGAAGAAGGCCAAGTCTATCTTGTCGGCGCTCCATTCGAAGGTCAGCGGCGTGCCGCAGGCGGCGCAGAAGCCGCGGCGGATCGCGTCCGAGCTCTGGAAGGTCGCGCGTTCGCCCCGGGTCCAGGCCAGGTCGGCCTGGTTCACGGTCACCAGGGCCCCGAACGGACCGCCGAACGCCTTCTGGCACATGCGGCAATGGCAGATCGAGGCGCGGCCGGGCTCGCCCTCCACCCGGAACCGTACCGCGCCGCATTGGCAGCCGCCGCTCAAGCCCATGATCCCCTCCACAGCCAAGGCGGCAACTGAGGTCAGATCCTGCGTGACAGCAAGCCACGACGCGGTGTTGAACAGACGCGGTAATGCGTTCGAGTTAGTAAATCGTGAGAAAATACAACTGCTTCGATAGGGCGTACCGATTCCTCTCGCGCAAGGCGGAGGGATCGATGAAGGGCTGGGGACTGGTTCTGGCGGCGGCGCTCCTGGCGGCGCCGGCCGTGGCGTCGGCCGATCCGTGCGAAGGCGCCCTGCCCGCGCCCGGCGCGCGCTTCGACGGCCCGGTCCGCTACGTCGGTGACGGCGACAGCCTGTGCGTCGGCAGGAGCAGCGATCCGTCGACCTGGATCGAGGTGCGGATCTCCGACTTCTATGCGCCCGAACTGCATTCGGCCGGCGGCCGGGCGGCCAAGACCATGCTCGAGGACGTGGTCTGGCGGCAGTACCTGCAATGCCGGGCGATCAAGCATTCCTACGACCGGGTGGTGGCCCGCTGCACCATCGACGGGGCTTCGGTGGGCGACCTGCTGAGGGCGCGCGGCGGGGTCGAGGGCGGCAACGGCCGGGGCGGCCGTCGCTAGCCGCTACGTCTTCGGCGTCAGCTGGAAGGTCACGCGATAGCCGTCGTGGTCCGACAGCACCGGCTCATTGGCGCCATCGAAGGTGGCCTCGACGCGGGTGGGCGTGACGTCGACCTTCTCGCCGTCGAGGAAGCCGATCAGGTCCTGGGTGTCGAGCCAGGGCGCGTCGCCGTCGTAGGAGATCTGGGTGTCGCAAGCGCCGGGCAGGTTGTGGCACCAGCGGCTGACCACCTCGAACGGATAGTCGGCCATCACGTAGTCGAAACGGTCGGGCGCATGCATGACGTTGAAGTCGCCGCCGACGATCAGCGGCGCGCCGGGCGTGCGGTCGGCGGCCATGAAGCGCTTGAACTCGTCGGCCTGCAGGTGGTGGGCCATCCGGTTGCGTGAACGGGGCACCCGCGAGGCGCCCTTGGAATTGAGGTGGGTGTCGGCCACCTCGACCGGTGTCGGCAGGCCCGGCACGTTCAGGCTGACCAGCATCACGCCCTTGTTGGCCAGGCAGTCCAGGCCAGCGCAGTAGTGATAGGCGTGGGACTTCACGTCCTCGATCGGATGGTTGCTCAGCACCCACAGGCCGCTGGAACCCCACTTGCCCAGGCCCTCGCCCCGCCAGCGATAGGCCACGCGACGATAATCCGGCTTCTCGCCCTTGGCCCACAGGCTTGTGTCGCGCTGCTTCCGCTTGGGGCCGCGCGCCACGTAGGGATAGCCGGAGCGGTCGATCAGCTCGCCGATCTCCTTGCGGAACCCCTCCTGGATCAGGACCACGTCGGGCTCGGTCCCGGCGGCGCGCATCTTGGCCAGTTCGTCGCCGATCTTCTTCAGCGCCTCGCCGCGACCCTTCTTCACCGGCCAGGGCAGGCCGGCGACGTTGTAGGTCATGACGCTGAAGCTGACCGAAGCCCCATCCGCCTGCGTCTCGTCGGCCCACGCCGCCACGGGGGCGGCGAGCAGGCAAGCGATGGCGGCTGCGAGCAGGCGCCTCAAGCGGCTCGCTCGGCGATCACGCGCGTTCCGTCATGGCCGGTGACGCGGAAAGCCACGATCTCGCCGGCCGGCGCCTCGCCGGTGAAGGCAATCTCGGTGAAATCCTCGGCCCGGGCCAGGCCGTCGCGCTCGACCAGGCCCGGCAGCACGCGGCCGATCTGCGATTGTAGGTGGCGTTCAAGGCCACGCTGGCCGGCTTCGCGCAGGCGCCGGGCGCGGTCCTTGATGACAGGGCCCTTCACCGGCGGCATTCGCGCGGCCGGCGTGCCGGGGCGGGCGCTGTAGGGGAAGACGTGCAGGAAGGCCAGGCCCGCCTCCTCGACGAGGCGGACGGTGTTTTCGAACGCCTCCTCACTCTCGGTCGGGAAGCCGGCGATCAGGTCGGCGCCGAAGGCCACATCCGGCCGCACGGCGCGCACGCTGGCCACCAGGTTCAGGGCGTCGGTGCGATTGTGCCGGCGCTTCATGCGCTTGAGGATCAGGTCGTCGCCGGCCTGCAGGGACAGGTGCAGGTACGGCATCAGCCGGGGCTCTTCGGCGAACAGCTTCAGGAGGTCCGGATCGATCTCGGCCGCGTCGATGGACGACAGCCGCAGGCGCGGCAGGTCGGGGACCATGCGCAGGATGCGGCCCACCAGCTGCCCCAGGGTCGGCTCGCCCGGCAGGTCGGCGCCCCAGGAGGTGACGTCGACGCCGGTCAGCACGACCTCGCGATAGCCCTCGGCGGCCAGCTTGCGCACCTGCTCCACGACCTCGCCGGCCGGGGCCGAGCGCGAGTTTCCGCGGCCATAGGGGATGATGCAGAAGGTGCAGCGGTGATCGCAGCCGTTCTGCACCTCGACATAGGCGCGGGCGCGGTCCTTCAGGCCGTCGATCAGGTGACCGGCGGTCTCCTTGACCGACATGATGTCGTTGACCCGGACGCGGGTCGTGGTCTCGACCAGGGCCCCGGGGGCGGCCTTCTCGGCGTTGCCGAGCACCAGGTCGACTTCCGGCATGGCGGCGAAGGCCGCCGGGTCGATCTGGGCGGCGCAGCCGGTGACGATGATCCGCGCGTCCGGACGCTCGCGGCGGGCCTTGCGGATCGCCTGGCGCGCCTGACGCACGGCCTCGTTGGTCACCGCGCAGGTGTTGAACACCACGGCGTCCGAAAGGCCGTCGGCGGCGGCGCGGGCGCGCATGGCCTCGCTCTCGTAGGCGTTCAGGCGGCAGCCGAAGGTGACGACGTCGACGCCGTTGGCGCCGGGCATGGTCACGGCCGGACCGCCCTCCTCGCCGACTTCCGGCTTGGGCGTCGGGGTCGCCTTGATGACGGTATAGACGGTCATGACCCGACGAACGCCGCGAAGGCGTCCTTCCAGTCGTCGTGCCAGCGCGACAGAGCCGGGCGGTTCTCGATGACGTCGCCCATCGCCCAGGCCATGCGCTTTTCGTCCAGCGCGCGCGGCACGTCGTTGTCCGGGCACAGGATGTAGAAGTCGCCGGCGGCGATGCGGGCCAGCATGAAGTGGACGACCTGCTCGCTCGTCCAGGCCGCGTCGGGCTTGCCGCCCGGGCCGCGCTTGGTCATGCCGGTGAAGGTATAGCCGGGGATCAGCAGGTGGGCGCTGACCTGGCAGTCGACGATCTCGCGCAGGGTGTGGGCGAGGCCCTCGGTGAGCGCCTTCACCGCCGACTTGGAGACGTTATAGGCCGTGTCGCCCGGCGGCTGGGTGATGCCCTGCTTGGAGCCGGTGTTGATGATCAGGCCCGGACGGCCGCTCTCGGCCATCTCCTCGCCGAACACCTGGACGCCGTTGATCACGCCCCACAGGTTGACGTCGAGGATGCGCTTCCAGGCGTCGTCGCCCGAGAAGGCGTCGCCGCCCCCGCCCACGCCGGCGTTGTTCATCAGCACATCGACGGCGCCGAAGCGTTCGACGGCGACATTGCGCAGGGCCTCGACGGCGGCGCGGTCGGCCACGTCGGTCGGCACGGCCAGGGCGCCGATGGCTTCGGCTTCTGCCTTGAGCTTGCGGCCGGTGACGTCGGCCATGACGACGTTGAGGCCCAGTTCGACGAAGGCCTTGGCGGCGGCCAGGCCGATGCCGTCGGCCGCGCCGGTGACGACGGCGGTCCTGCCGGGCACGAGGGCGGGGTGCAACTCGCTCATGCGCTGACGGTCTCGGGCAGCTTGCCGGTGAACTCCAGGGCCACCGGGCCGGTCATGATCACGTGGCCGTCGGCTTCGCGCCATTCGATGACCAGCGGGCCGCTCTCGAACTCGACGGTGGCGACCCGATCGGTCAGGCCGCGACGCACGGCGGCGACCTGGGCGGCGCAGGCGCCGGTGCCGCAGGCGGCGGTCAGGCCCGCGCCGCGTTCCCAGACCTTCAGCTTGATGTGGTCGCGCGAGACGACGTGGGCGAAGCCGACATTGACGCCTTCGGGGAACAACGGATGGTGCTCGACCAGGCTGCCGGTCTTTTCGGCGAACTCGTCGCTGACCGGGGCGTCGACGAAGAACACCACATGCGGATTGCCCATCGAGACGCAGACCGGGGTGTGCACCCACGGGGCGTCGATCGGGCCGACCTGCAGCTCGACCCGGGCGGTGTCCATTTCCTCGGCCAGCGGGATCTGCTCCCACGACAGGCGCGGCTCGCCCATGTCGACGGTGACGCGCTTGTCGCCGGCCATCACGCCCGACAGGCGCCCGGCGCTGGTGTCGAAGGCCACGGCGTCCTTGCCGCCCGACTGCATCAGCAGCCAGGCCACGCAACGGGTGGCGTTGCCGCAGGCGCCGGCCGGCTCGCCGTCGGCGTTCCAGAAGCGCACATAGGCCGAGGCGCCCTCGGCCTTGGGCGGATCGATGGCCACCACCTGGTCGCAGCCGATCCCGCCCTGGCCGCGTTTGGCGATCGCGCGGATCTCCTCGGAGGAGGGTTCGAACGGCTGGGTGAGGGTCTCGATGACGACGAAGTCGTTGCCGAGCCCGTTCATCTTCAGGAAGGTGCGGCTCATGGGCGGCTATATAGTCGAAAACTCCGTCCAGCGGCAGGGGATGCGGCGATCGGCCGGAGGGACGGGCTTGAGGTGTAATTTCGAGATCACGCAAGGGGTGGAGTTCAGCGGCGCGTTCGGCTGGCTGGACGTCCACAACAACTATGCCCTGGCGGCGGCCGAGGCGATGGCCGGACAGGTGATCCTGCGGTTCGCGGCCAACCCCTATCGTCCCGCCGGCCGGCCGATGGCCTTCGAGGTCGTCTTCGAGGAAGCAAGCCTGTTCGAGACCGACCTGCCGGCCGACCTTTCGAACCTCTGCATCGAGGAGGTCGGTTTTCTGGCCCCGGATGATCGGGATTACGGCCCGATCCTGGATCGCGGCCGGGCGAGTGACGGCGATCACCTGGCTTTCAAGTGGCAGATCGAGGCGCTGGAAGGCGTGGTGCGGATCGCGGCGGAAGCGGCCGAAGTTCGCGTGACGATCGGTCCTCCGGCGGAAGACGTTCGCCCCGTCCATCCCAAGAGGTGGTTTGCTTGACCGAAGACCTTCGCCTGCGGGCCCGGCTGCGAGCGCTCTATCACGGCGCCTCGCCGACGGCGGTGCGGTTCCGCTATGCCGTGATCCTGATCGACCTGTTGATCATCGGCTTCTTCGTCGCCGCGCCGCTGATGCAGCACCACGGGGTGACCTTCTACCTGCTCGACTATGGGGTCGCGACGTTCCTGGCCGTCGACCTCGTGGCCCGGGCCATCGCCCATGGCGACATGAAGAGCTGGCTGAAGAAGCCGATCACCTGGATCGACCTCTTCGTGCTGGCCACCATGCTGTTCCCGGCCTGGCTCTACAACTTCGGCTTCCTGCGGGTGCTGCGGCTGTGGACCCTGGTGCGCAGCGAGTTCTTCTGGCGCACCGTGGCGCGGCGCTACGACGACACCCGCATCGAGGACATCACCAAGGCCGCCTCGTCGCTGCTGACCTTCGTCTTCGTGGTGACGGGCTTCGTCTATTCGACCTTCGCCGGCCGGCACGACGGCATCGCCGGCTATGTGGACGCCCTCTATTTCACCGTCACCAGCCTGACGACCACGGGCTATGGCGACGTCACCCTGCCGGGCGTGTGGGGCAAGCTGCTGTCGATGGCGGTGATGATCGGCGGGGTGTCGCTGTTCATCGGCCTGATCCAGTCGATCCTGCGACCGCACAAGGTGACCTTCCCCTGCCCCGACTGCGGCTTGCGCAAGCACGATCCCGACGCCGTGCACTGCAAGGCCTGCGGCAAGATGCTGTGCATTCCGGACGACGGGGCCTAACGCGCGGCCGAGGTCAAAAATGGCCTAGCCAGCGACGGGAATGGCATTAACGTCCCCCGCCATGCTGACGCTCCGCTCCGTTTCGCCCGCCGCCCTGGCCCTCGCCCTCCTCGCCGCAGGCCCCGCCCGCGCCCAGGAGGATCCCCACCTGGCGCTGGAAGGCGTCGAGACGCCGTCGTCGCTGGACTGGGTCAAGGCCGAGAACGCCAAGACCCTGCCCGTCCTGACGGGCGACAAGCGCTACCAGGGCCTGCACGACGCGGCCCTGAAGGTGCTGGCCGCCAAGGACCGCATCGCCGCCCCGACCTTCGTCGGCGCCAGCGTGTTCAACTTCTGGCAGGACGCCGACCACGTGCGCGGCGTCTGGCGGCGCACCAGCCTGGAGAGCTACCGCTCGGCCGATCCCAAGTGGGAGACGGTGATCGACCTGGACGCCCTGGCCAAGGCGGAGGGCAAGAACTGGATCTGGAAGGGCGCCGACTGCCGTCCCAAGACCCACGACCGGTGCCTGGTGAGCCTGTCGAACGGCGGCAAGGACGCCGTCGAGGTGCGCGAGTTCGATCTTGCGACCAAGAGCTTCGTGAAGGGCGGCTTCTTCCTGCCCGAGAGCAAGCAGACCATCGACTGGCTGGACGCCGACACCCTGATCCTGACCCGCGACTGGGGCGCGGGCACCACCACCGACAGCGGCTACGGCATGGTGGTCAAGACCCTCAAGCGCGGCCAGTCGCTGGACCAGGCCGTCGAGGTGTTCCGCGGCGAGAAGGCCGACGTCAGCGCCCGTCCGCACGTGCTGCGCGACGCCAAGGGCAATCGGGTGGTGCTGATCGAGCGCGCCACCGACTTCTTCCACACCAAGACCTTCCTGCTCGACGACGCCGGCAAGGCGACGCTGCTGCCGATCCCCGAGCGCTCGTCGATCCGCGGCATGGTCGGCGGCGATCTGATCCTGACGGTCGAGGAGCCCTGGAACTATGAGCCGATGCCGTCGCTGGGCCGCAACTTCCCGGCCGGCTCGCTGGTCTCGGTCAGTCCCAAGGCCCTGCTGCCCAAGCCGCCGAGCCCGACCGGCGACATCGTCATCAGCAACGACTGCGACCCCTGCACGATCTTCGCGCCCGGCGCGCGCCAGTCGATCGACCATGTGGCGGTGACCGACAACCGCGTGGTCGCGGTGATTTACGACAACGTCAAAGGCGGTATCCGCAGCTTCAGCGACCACGGCGAGTTCGGCTGGCGCAGCCAGGGCCTGCCGGGCCTGGACAACGCCGCCGTCTCGATCGTCGCCACGGCCGACAGCGGCGACCAGGTGTTCTACACGGTCGAGGGTTTCGTCACCCCGACCCAGCTGAAGCTGGCCGACGCCACCAAGCCCGGTGCGGTGACGGTCAAGACCCTGCCGGCCCGCTTCGACGCCTCCAGGCTGCAGGTCAAGCAGAAGGAAGCGACCTCCAAGGACGGGACCAAGGTCCCCTATTTCCTGGTCAGCCAGAAGGGCGCCAAGCTCGACGGCTCGGCCCCGACCTTGCTGCACGCCTACGGCGGCTTCCAGCTGTCGAAGCTGCCGGTCTACGACCCGCTGATCGGCAAGCTGTGGCTCGAGCGCGGCGGTTCCTACGCCGTGGCCAACATCCGGGGTGGCGGCGAGTTCGGTCCGGCCTGGCACGAGGCGGCGCTGAAGGCCAACCGCCAGCGGGCCTATGACGACTACTTCGCCGTCGCCGAGAACCTGATCTCGACCAAGGTCACCAGCCCGCGTCACCTGGGCGCGTATGGCCGGTCGAACGGCGGCCTGCTGATGGGCGTTGCTTTGACCCAGCGGCCCGACCTGTGGAACGCCGTGGTGGTGGAAAGCCCGCTGCTGGACATGATCCGCTACACCAAGCTGCCGGCCGGCGCCTCGTGGATCGGCGAGTATGGCGACCCGGACAAGCCGGAAGAGCGGGCCTGGATTTCGACGTACAGCCCGTACCAGAACCTGAAGGCCGGGGTGAAATACCCGCTGGCCTACATCACCACCTCGACCAAGGACGACCGGGTCCACCCCGGTCACGCCCGCAAGTTCTCGGCCCGCCTGGCCGACCTGGGGCAGCCCTACATGTATTACGAGAACACCGACGGCGGTCACGCCAACGGGGCGGACCCGGCGGCCAACGCCAAGCGCTGGGCTCTGCACTACACCTACCTGTCGCGCCAGCTGATGGATCACTAGATGCGTAACCTGACCCTGGCCCTACTCGCCGCCACGAGCCTCATGACAGTTTCCGCCCACGCCGCTCCCGACACCGCGCCCGCCGCCGCCCGCACCCCGCTGGCCGAGCTGGGCAAGGACGATCCCTACATCTGGATGGAGGAGATCGAGGGCCAGCGCGCGCTCGACTGGGCCAAGGCCCAGAACGACCGCACCCTGCCGGTCCTGCAGGGCGACGCGCGCTATGCCGGCCTGCACGACGCGGCCCTGACCATCGTCAACGCCAAGGACCGCATCCCCGGTGTGTCGTTCGTCGCCGAGGACGACCTCAGGAACTACTGGCAGGACGCCGACCACGTGCGCGGCGTCTGGCGCACCACGACCCTTGAGAGCTACCGCACGGCCCAACCGGCCTGGTCGACGATCCTCGACCTCGACGCCCTGGCCAAGGCAGAGGGCAAGAACTGGGTCTGGAAGGGCGGCGACTGCCTGGCCCCGGAAAGCCGGTATTGCCTGGTCTCGCTGTCGAACGGCGGCAAGGACGCCGTGGTCGTGCGCGAGTACGACACCAAGACCAAGACCTTCGTCGCCGGCGGCTTCGAGCTGCCCGAGGGCAAGCACCGTTTCGACTGGATCGACAAGGACACCCTGATCGTCGCCACCGACTGGACCCCGGGCGAGGTGACGACCTCGGGCTATCCCTACGTGGTCAAGCTAGTCAAACGCGGTCAGCCCCTGTCGGCGGCCAAGGAAGTCTATCGCGGCGCCAAGGACGACGGCGGCTATGGCGTCAGCCCCTATGCCCTGCGCGACCATGACGGCGTGGTGCGGGCGGTGTTCGTGCTGCGCCCGCTCGACACCTTCAACGCCGAGACCCACCTGGTGGTCGGCGAGACGACGGTGAAGCTGCCCTTCCCGCTGAAGTCGTCGATCCAGGCCCTGGTCAAGGGCCAGTTGGTGTTCAGCGTCGAGCAGGACTGGGCGCAGCAGGGCCTGAAGACCGGCGATCTGGCCGCCTTCGACCTCGCTGCGCTGAAGGCCGATCCGGCCAAGGCGAAAGCCAAGTTGATCCTGCGCCCCACGGCCCGGGAGTCCGTCCAGGGCGTCAACGCCACCCGCGACCGTCTGGTCGTGGCGCTGTTCGAGAACGTCAAGGGCGCGGCCTATGCCTATGACGTCAAGGACGGCGCCTGGAGCCGCACCAAGCTCGACCTGCCGGCCAATTCGACGGTCAGCCTGGGGTCGGCGTCCGACAAGGACGACCGCATCTTCGTCAGCGTGACCGGCTACCTGACCCCCACGACCTACTGGCTGGCCGACGCGGCCACCGGCAAGCTCGACCAGGTCAAGGCCGCTCCGGCCAAGTTCGACGCCTCGACCCACGTGGTCGAGCAGTTCGAGGCCACCTCGAAGGACGGGACCAAGATCCCGTACTTCCTGGTCCGCCCGAAGAACACCAAGTACGACGGCTCGACGCCGACCCTGCTCTACGCCTACGGCGGCTTCCAGGCGTCGATGACGCCGGGCTATTCGCCGACCATGGGCAAGCTGTGGCTGGAGCGGGGCGGCGCCTATGTGGTGGCCAACATCCGTGGCGGCGGCGAGTTCGGCCCCAGCTGGCACGAGCAGGGCCTGAAGGCCAACCGCCAGCGGGTCTATGACGACTTCTTCGCGGTGTCCGAGGACCTGATCGCCCGCAAGATCACCTCGCCGCGCCGGCTGGGGATCATGGGCGGGTCGAACGGCGGCCTCTTGATGGGCGTCGCCCTGACCCAGCGTCCGGAGCTCTACAACGCCATCGTCATCCAGGTGCCGCTGTTCGACATGGTCCGCTACAGCCAGATCGGCGCGGGCTCGTCGTGGATGGGCGAATATGGCGATCCGCAGATCCCGTCCGACCTGGCGGTGATCGAGAAGTATTCGCCCTACCAGAACCTCAAGGCCGGCCAGAAATATCCCGAGGTGTTCATCGAGACCTCGACCAAGGACGACCGCGTCCACCCGGCCCACGCCCGCAAGGCGGCGGCCCGGCTCGAGGCCTTGGGCTACCCGGTGCTCTATTACGAGAACGTCGACGGCGGTCATGCCGCCAGCGCCAACCTCGCCGAGACCGCCCGCCGGGTGTCGCTCGAATATACGTATCTGACCCGCAAACTGATGGATTGATCGCGCAAGGTCCGTAAACCGGACTGCAATCTCTGAGGGTCATGATCCGAGCTGGCCTTCTGGAGGCTCGGATCAGCGCTCGGGGGGCGCCCGTGAAGATCGACGTTGTCGAGGCCCTGCGGCTCACGCCGGAGGACGGCGCCCGCTGGACCGCCCTTCAGGCGCTGCAGCCACGCCTGGATTCTCCTTTCCTGTCGCCCGAATGGGCCAAGGCGGTCGCCGTCGCCCAGCGCGAAAAGGGCGACCGCGTGAAGGTGGCCGTCATCCGCGACGAGGACGGCCAGGCCCTGGCCTTCCTGCCCGCGCGCATCAAGGCCGGCGTGGCCATGCCGGCGGGCGCGCCGATGTGCGACTATCAGGCCCTGGTGTCGGCGCCCGACGTCGCCGTCGACCCGCGGCATCTGCTGGCGGCCCTCAAGGCCCAGCGCTTGGATTTCTGCCACATGCTGGCCGACGACGAGACCCTGGCCCGCCATGGCCGCGGCCAGGCGGACTCGTGGATCGTCGACGTCTCGGCCGGCTATGACGCCTATGCCGCCGATCGCAAGACCGCCGGGGTGGGCGTGCTCAAGGACATCGACAAGAAGCGCCGCAAGGCCGAGCGCGAGGTCGGGCCCTGCCGTTACACGCCGATGTCGGACAGCCGCGCCGATTTCGACCAGTTGATCGAGTGGAAGCGCGAGCAGCTCCTGGCCACCGGCCAGACCGATCTCTTCAAGACCGACTGGGTGACCCGGCTGGTCACCGACCTGTTCGAGCGCCGCGACGGCGATTTCGGCGGCGGGCTCTACACCCTGCACCTGGGCGACGAGCTGGCGGCGGTGCACCTGCACCTGCGCGGCAAGCACACGATCCACGGCTGGCTGATAGCCCACAACGCCAAGTTCGAGCGCTATTCCCCCGGCCTGCTGCTGTTCCAGGACATATTGAAGGGCATGAACGCCGGGTCCTACCACCGGCTGGACCTGGGCACCGGGGACTATCGTTTCAAGCGCGAGCTCTCCAACGCCCGTCAGACCGTGGTGTTCGGCTTCTACGGCGCACCCTCGCCCGCCACCTTCGTGCGCTCGGCCGCCTGGGGCGTGCGCCAGGTCGCCGAGGCCCTGCCGCTGGGCCGGATGTCGGCGCTGCCGGGCAAGGCCATGCGCCGCATCGACCTGCTGCGCGGGCTGCACTGAGGCTGACCAGGCCTTCCGCGCCGGCTAAGCTGCCGGCGGGAACGGGAGGACGACCATGCGGCGGCTGCTTCTGCTGACGGTGTTGTGCGCGGTCGGCTGCGCCTCCGGCGTCTTTCCGGCAGGCGCCTCGCCCAGCGCCAGGGCGGTCGCCCGCATCGAGACCGGCATCGCAGCGATCGAGGACATTCAGGCCGTCGGGGTCGGCGACAGCGCCGGCATGGCCCGGGCGGCCCGCACCCGTGTTCGCGGCCTTCGCTGCGCTCCCGCCGAGGCGGGCCGGTTCCGCTGCACTTACCAGACGGCCCTGAGGATCGCGCCAGGCGAATGGACGCCGAGGACGCGGATCTTCGAGCGGGCGGCGCATCCTTCGCCCAGCCAGCCCCAGGCCGAAGGCTGGGTCGTGGTCGAACCGCCGGCGCGCTGAGGCCCTACCCGGCCTTGCCGGTTTCCAGATAGGCTTTCAGGCGGTCCTGCTGCTGGCCCAGCACCTGGTCGACGATCGGCGCGATCTTGTCGAGGCCGCCGCGCATGTAGCCGCCGGCGTCGTAGCTCCAGGTCACCGTGGTCTTGCCGTCCTTCTCGGCCAGGGCCCAGATCATGTGGCCGGTCGCGCCCGACAGCTGCAGGGGCCCCAGGCCCCCGAACAGGGTCAGCTGCTTGCCGGGCTGGGCGTTGACCGTGGTCATGTGCAGCACCGAGCCGCCGTTCGGCATCTTCTCGCAGAAACACGCCCCCGAGGCCGCGCCCAGCGACAGGTTGGCGGCCGAGCCCGACCAGGTGTGCTCGCTGCTCCACCACTTGGCGGGCTGCACCAGCGCGGCCCAGACCTCGGCGGCGGGCTTGGCGACGACGACCGAGCGACTGGTGGCGAAACCGTTCGGCTGGGCGTCCAGCACCTCGGCGCGGGCGGCGCCGGCGGCCAGCAGGGTCAGGGCGGCGAGAACGGGGGCGGCGAGCTTCATGGCGCGTCTCCGGGATCGATGTCCCGCGATGAAGCGCCGCCGTTGGATCGTAGACAAGCGCAAACGCCGCGCGACCGAACCTCGCCCTTCGACAGGCTCAGGGTGAGGTTCGAATACAGGCCCGACCTTGGTCCTCATCCTGAGCTTGTCGAAGGACGAGGACCCCGCACCGATCGAAAGCCGTCAGGCCTTCTCGAACACCAGCGGACCGCCCCAGAAGCTCTGGACGAGGCCGTTCTGCGGGCCGGGATGGCCGGTGGTCAGGAACGCGCGACCGCCGCCGGTTCCCGGGTCGTACTCGGGATGGCGCTCGAGGTAGCGCTCCAGGGAGTCGGCGGTCGAGGCCGGCTGGTGGATCACCGGGGTGCCGGCCGGCAGGGCGGCGCGGAAGATGTCGGCGATGATCTCGTAGTGGGTGCAGCCCAGCACGGCGCGGTCGGGATAGCGGCCGATGCGGGTCTTCAGCGCCTGGACATAGCCCTCGACGGCCTTGGCCAGCTCGACGACGCCGGCGTCGGCCTCGATCATCGGCACCAGGTCCGGGCAGGGTTGCGAGAACACCGCCAGGTCCTGCTTTCGCTTGTCGATTTCGATCTCGTAGACGCGGGAATTGGTCGTGCCCTGGGTGGAGAACACCCCCAGCACGTCCAGCTGTTCGACCTTGTCGCCGCGGCGCTCGGCCTCGTGCTCCCACGGCAGGCCGGTGGCCGCCTCGATGGTCGGCACGATGATGCCCAGGATGTTGATGGGGCGCCCCAGCTGCTTGCGGTAGCCCGGCAGCCAGGTCTGCTGCAGGCGGCGAAGGGCGATGGCCGAGGCGGTGTTGCAGGCCAGGACGACCAGGCTGGCGCCGGCCTCGAACAGCCGCTCGCAGCCGGCCCGCGTCAGGTCGACGATCTCCTCGCCGGGACGGCCGCCATAGGGGGCGTTGGCCTGGTCGGCCAGATAGACGAAGTCCGCCTGGGGCAGACGCTGCACGAGGGCGCGGTGGACGGTCAGGCCCCCCACGCCGGAGTCGAAGACGCCGATGGTCATGCAGCGAGCATTAGACCCGGTCGCGCGCGTCGTCCATGCGCCGGGGCGGCTTCGGCAAAAGGTTACGGTCCTGTCATGTGACGAGGCCGCGACCTTGGCCTAGGGTCCGGCCACACTCAACGGAGAGCCTTCCGTGCAACGTCGCACCTTCCTTCTCACGACCGCCGCGGCCGCTGCCGCGAGCGCCGCCGCGCCCGGCCTTTCCTTCGCCGCGGAGACCAACCCCTTGCTCGCTACGTGGACCGGTCCGTACGGCGGCGTCCCCGCCTTCGACAAGATGAAGATCGCCGACCTGAAGCCGGCCGTCGAAGCCGCCATGGCCAAGAACCAGGCCGAGATCGACGCGATCACCGCCAACAAGGCCGCGCCGACCTTCGCCAACACCATCGCCGCCCTGGAAGACAGCGGCCGCACGCTGAACGACGTGGTCTGCTACTACGGCATCTGGGGTTCGAACTTGAGCTCGCCGGAGTTCCAGGCCATCGAGCCTGAACTGGACGCCAAGTTCGCCGAGTTCGGCGACAAGATCACCCAGAACGCCGCGCTCTTCGCTCGCATCGAGGCCGTCTACAACAGCCCCGAGAAGGCTAAGCTGACGCCCGAGCAGCAGCGCGTCACCTGGATCTACTACACCAACTTCGTGCGCGCCGGCGCCAAGCTGGACCCCAAGGCCAAGGCCCGGGTCGCGGCCATCAACACCGAGCTCGCCGGCTACTTCACCAAGTTCAGCCAGAACCTGCTGGCCGACGAAGAGACCTATATCGAGCTGACCGACGCCGATCTGGTCGGCCTGCCGGACTCGATCAAGGGCGCGGCCGCTTCCAGCGCCGAGCAGCGCAAGCTTCCGGGCAAGCACATCATCGTCAACACGCGCTCGAGCGTGGACCCATACCTCACCAACTCGCCGGTGCGCGCCACCCGCGAGAAGGTCTGGAAGGCCTTCGTCAACCGCGGCGACAACGGCGGCGCGACCGACAACAACGCCCTGATCGCCAAGATCCTGAAGCTGCGCGTCGAGCGCGCCAAGCTGCTGGGCTACCAGACCCACGCCCACTGGCGCCTCGAGAACGCCATGGCCAAGACGCCCGACAAGGCCATGGCCCTGATGGAAGCCGTCTGGACCCCGGCCATCGAGCAGGTCGCCAAGGACGTGGCCGAGATGCAGGCCATCGTCGACAAGGAAGGCGGCGGCTTCAAGATCGAGCCGTGGGACTACCGCTTCTACGCCGAGAAGGTCCGCAAGGCGAAGTACGACCTCGATATGAACGAGGTGAAGCCGTACATGCAGCTGGAGAAGCTGCGCGAGGGCATGTTCTGGGCCGCCGGCCAGGTCTACGGCTTCGAGTTCAAGAAGGTCGAAGGCGTTCCGGTCTACCACCCGACCATGACCGTCTACGAGGTGCTGCGCGACGGCAAGCACGTGGGCCTGTGGTACTTCGACCCCTATGCCCGCCAGGGTAAGCGCTCGGGCGCCTGGATGAACGCCTACCGCAACCAGGAGCGCTTCAAGAAACCGATCGCCACGATCGTCTCCAACAACTCCAACTTCATCCAGGGCAAGCCCGGCGAGCCGGTGCTGATCTCGTGGGATGACGCCAACACCCTGTTCCACGAGTTCGGCCACGCCATCCACGGCCTGAACGCCGACACCACCTATCCGACCGTCTCGGGCACCAACGTCGCCCGCGACTATGTCGAGTTCCCCAGCCAGCTGAACGAGCACTGGCTGTCGACGCCGGAGGTGCTGAACAAGTTCTGCGTCCACTACCAGACCGGCAAGCCGATCCCGCAGGCCCTGGTCGACAAGATCAAGAAGGCCTCGACCTTCAACCAGGGCTTCGACACCACCGAGTACCTGGCCAGCGCCCTGATCGACATGAAGCTGCACCTGGCCGGCGACGTGGACATCGATCCGGATGCGTTCGAGCGCGACGAACTGGCCAAGCTGAAGATGCCCAAGGAGATCGTCATGCGGCACCGCACGCCGCAGTTCGGTCACGTGTTCTCGGGCGACGGCTATTCGGCCGGCTACTACAGCTACCTGTGGGCCGACACCCTGACCGCCGACGTCGCCGAGGCCTTCCAGGAGGCGCCGGGCGGTTTCTACGACAAGCCCACCGGCCAGCGCCTGATCAAGACCATCATGTCGCGCGGCAACTCGGTTGATCCGGCCGAGCAGTTCCGCGCCTTCCGCGGCCGCGACGTGAAGATCGGCGCCCTGATGCGCGACCGCGGCTTCCCGGTGCCCCCGGGCGCCTGATCGCCGTCTCTGATCTGAGCTGAAACGACAGCGCCCCGCCCGGTGAAGCCAGGCGGGGCGCTTTTGTCTTCGAGATCCTCCCCCTCTGGGGGAGGTGGCGCGAAGCGCCGGAGGGGGGGCGTTTTCAGCTGCCGCAATCGTCGGCCGATCTCGCAGCTACTCCCCTCTCCGTCGGCTTCGCCGACACCTCTCCCCTAGGGAGAGGATCTCGCTAGGCCGCCCGCCTCGCCGCGCTTGCGCCCGTCCCGATCTTGAACCGGCTGACCAGTCGCGCCAGCTCGGCCGCCTCGTTCGACAGCGAGTGGCTAGCGGCGGTCGATTGTTCGACCATGGCGGCGTTCTGCTGGGTGGCCTGGTCCATCTGGTTCACCGCGACGTTGACCTGGGCCAGGCCGGTGGCCTGTTCCTGGGCGCCGGCGGCGATCTCGGCGACGGTGCGGTTGATGTCCTGCACGCCGGCGGTGATGCGGCTCAGGGCCTCGCCCGTCTGGCCGACCAGGGCCACGCCCGCGTCGACCTGCTGGCCCGAGGCCCCGATCAGGCTCTTGATCTCCTTGGCGGCCTCGGCCGAACGCTGGGCCAGCGCCCGAACCTCGGAAGCCACGACGGCGAAGCCCTTGCCGGCGTCGCCGGCGCGGGCGGCCTCGACGCCGGCGTTGAGGGCCAGGAGGTTGGTCTGGAAGGCGATCTCGTCGATCACCCCGATGATGTTGCCGATCTCGCGCGAGGAAGCTTCGATCTGCGTCATCGCCGCGACGGCGCGCTCGACCACCTCGCCGCCGGCCTCGGCGTCCTTGCGGGCGGCGTCGACCGACTTGCGGGCATGGCCCGCGCCCTCGGCCGCGCGGCGGACCGTGGCGGTGATCTCGTCGAGGGCGGCGGCGGTCTCCTCCAGGCTGGCGGCCTGCTGTTCGGTGCGGCGCGACAGATCGTCGGCCGCGTGGCTGATCTCGCCCGAGCCGGCGCGGATGCCGCCGACCGCGCCGCTGATCGTCGACATGGTCTCCTGCAGCTGGCCCATGGCGGCGTTGAAGTCGCTCTGCAGCTTGCGATAGGCGGGCGGGAAGGCCTGGTCGAGGCGGGCGGTCAGGTCGCCGGCCGCCAGCTGTTCGAGGGCCTCGCCGACCTGGGCGACGACGGCCGCCTGCTCGCGGGCGCCGGCGGCGCGCTCGGCCTCGTTGGCGCCGCGTTCGGCCTCGGCCTGGCGACGATGCTCGGCGGCCTCGCCCTCGACGCGCAGCTTCTCGATGGCCGCGTCCTTGAAGCTCGACACGGCCTGGGCCATCGCCCCGATCTCGTCGCGGCGGCCCAGGGCCGGCACGGCCACGGCGTTGTCGCCGCCGGCCAGGCGGCGCATGGCGGTGGTCATGGCGTCGACCGGCGTGGCGATGCTGCGCGCCAGCAGCCAGCCCATCAGCACGGCGATGGCCACGGCGGCCGCGCCGCCGAGCGCGAGCGCCAGGGTCGCAGCAGTGAAGGCCTTGTCCTGGGCTCGGATCCGGGCGGCCAGTTCGGCGCTCTCGGCCTCGTCGATCGTCTTCAGCGCCTTGCGCACATTGGTCAGGCGGCCGCTCTTGCCGATGTCGAGGCGGGCGGCGTCCAACTGGGCCGGGTCCTGGGCGGCGGCGATCTGGGCGCGGGTCTCGGTGCGGAACACGCCCACGGCCTGGTCGAGCAGGGCCAGGCGCGCCTTCTGGTCTTCCTGCTCGGCGCCGGCGCCGAGGGTCTGGTGCGCCTCGTCGTACCTGGCCTGGAAGTCCTCGTACTTCTTCACAAAGGAGGGATCGAGGCTGGCCACGAAGCCGCGGGCGGCGTTCTGCTGCTCGACCAGTTCGGCCGAGGCCTTCTCGACCGTGGCCCGGTAGGCGTAGCTCTCGGCGTTCAGGGCGGTGACGCGCTGGATCGACGACAGGCCGTTCCAGGCCAGGAGGCCGGCGCCGGCCACGGCCGCCACCAGGACGGCGAAAGCGACCACCAGCTTGTGCGCCACCTTGAGGTTGCTGAGCATATCGAGAACTTCCCAGGATAGAATTGGGAATAGTTTCGCTCGATAGAATTAATGGATGTTATTCATGACTGAGAATGACGGGAGTTCGGCGTCATTCTCGATTGTTGTAGCCTGCGAAAACGCTGCTCTGGAAAGAAACGACGTGAGCATGCGTCATCTCGCCGCAGAGATCGACTCGCTAGGCAAACATAACGGTATTGATCCGCATACGGATTACTTGCGGATGCATTTGGATCGAAATCGCCATTTCGGGGAGGTTTCGATCTATACCCGTATGGCGGGAATCGTGAGATAAACAACGGCGCACGGTCGCAACCGGGGGACGGGGCCGCGCGTATTGCTAGCATGGTCGAGTTCTCGGCCGAGCCAGGACGCCCCCGATGGAAGCTCCCCGTCCCCTGCCCCTGATCGGTCCCATGCTGTGGCTGGCGGCGGCCGCCTTCACGGCCGGCTTCGGCGGCTACCTGCTGGTGGGTCTGGGGGCGCGGTAGAGAACCGACGCCCCCGTTTATCTCAGCGCCCGCCGGTCGAGCCGAAGCCGCCGGCGCCGCGGTCGGTGTCGTCCAGGGCGGCCACCAGGTTCCAGGCGGCCTGCACCACTGGCGCGATCACCAGCTGGGCGATGCGGTCGCCCCGGCGGATGACGAAGTCCTCGGCGCCCAGATTGGCCAGGATCACCTTCACCTCGCCGCGATAGTCGCTGTCGATGGTGCCGGGCGAGTTCAGGCAGGTGATCCCCGCCTTGGCCGCCAGGCCCGAGCGCGGCCGCACCTGGGCCTCGAAGCCCTGCGGCACGGCGAACGCGAGACCAGTGGGCACCATGAACCGGGCGCCCGGCTTCAGGGTCAGGGGCGCGTCCTCCTCGACGGCGGCGCGCAGGTCCATGCCGGCGGCGCCGACCGTCTCGTAGGCGGGCAGCGGCAGGCCATAGGCGTGGGCGAGCTGGACGACGGGAATGTGGGGCGTGGTGGTCATAGGGCTTCCGCGATGCGTTGGGCGATGGCCTGGGCGACGGCGTCCTTGGACGCGCGCTCCCAGCGTTCAGTGTGGTCCTTGGCGATCAGCAGGACCGCGTTCTCGGTTCCGCCCATGACGCCCGGCTCGGTGACGTCGTTGGCGATGATCCAGTCGCAGCCCTTGCGCGCCAGCTTGGCGCGGGCATGGGCCTCGACGTCGTCGGTCTCGGCCGCGAAGCCGACCACCAGCTTCGGGCGATCGGGGCCGGTGGCGGCCAGGGTCGCCAGGATGTCGGGGTTCTCGACGAAGGTCAGGGCCGGCGGGCCGCCCTTGTCCTTCTTCAGCTTGGAGCCGAACACCTCGTCCACGCGCCAGTCGGCGACGGCGGCGACGAACACGCCGACATCGGCCGGCAGGGCGGCCTCGCAGGCGGCCAGCATCTGGCGGGCGCTCTCGACGTCGACGCGGGTCACGCCCGGCGGGGTGGCCAGGGCCACGGGGCCGCTGACCAGGGTGACGCGCGCGCCCAGGCGGGCCAGGGCCTCGGCTATGGCGTAGCCCTGGCGGCCGCTGGAGCGGTTGGTGATCCCGCGCACCGGATCGATCGCCTCGAACGTCGGACCGGCCGTGACCAGGGCGTGCTTGCCGGCCAGCGGGCGGGCGGCGGGGCCGCGCAGCATGGCGACGATCGCCTCGAAGATCTCCGGCGGCTCGGCCAGGCGCCCGGGCCCGAACTCGCCGCAGGCCATGGCCCCTTCGTCCGGCCCGACGAACGCGACGCCGTCGGCCTTCAGGGTCGCCACGTTGCGCTGCACGGCCGGGTGCAGCCACATCCGTACGTTCATGGCCGGGGCCATCAGCACCGGCTTGTCGGTGGCCAGAAGCGTGGTCGAGGCCAGATCGCCGGCCAGGCCATTGGCGGCCTTGGCGATCAGGTCCGCGGTGGCGGGGGCGACCACCACCAGGTCGGCCGAGCGCGACAGCTGGATGTGGCCCATCTCGGCCTCGTCGGTCAGCGAGAACAGGTCGTCATAGACCTTGTCCTCGCTGAGGGCCGCCAGCGACAGCGGGGTGACGAATTCGGCGCCGGCCTTGGTCAGGATCGGCCGCACGCCGATCCCGGCCTTGCGCAGCAGGCGGGTCAGCTCCAGGGCCTTGTAGGCCGCCACGCCGCCGCCGACGATCAGGAGCACGCGCTTGCCGCCCGGGATGTCGCTCACCTTGAAGGCCTCTCGTCCGCCGGTTCCCCTCCGCGCATAGAGCGCCTCGCGCCCGCAGGCAATCGCGAGGCGCATCGGAGCGCGGAAAGCTTAACGGTGGGACTCGACTCGCGTTCTTTTTTCGTTCACTAATCGTTAAGGTGGTAAATGACGGGATGTAGCGATCATGACGGGAGCGTGGCGTTTCGGACTTCTGGCCCTGCCGGCCTTGCTGCTGGCGGCCTGCGACGGCGGGGCCTCGGCGGTGAAGGCGCCCAAGGGCGGCCAGGTCGCGTCGAGCGAGGGAACCAGCAGCAGCGGCGGCGGCGCGCCGGTTCGGGCGGAGGTCGCCGACGCCTCGGCGAGCGCGCGACAGGCGGCGGATCCCCGCGATGCGCCGGTACGTCTGATCGCCGGCCGGCCGATGTGGGCCGCCAACCGTACCCGCAGCGCCGAGGAGAACGCCCAGCGCGGCTTCGAGCGGTTCGGCGAGGCCTTCGGGGCCCGCGACGTTGACGACTATGTGCGCAAGACCCACGCCTTCGTGGCCAGGCCGCCGGCCGGGGTCCAGACCCTGAAGCGGTCGAACGGCGACACCCTGATCTACGACCCGGCTGGCAACGTCTTCGCCGTGGTCACCCGGGCAGGGGCGCCGCGCACCATGTTCAAGCCTGACGACGGTGCCGACTACTGGCGTCGCCAGAAGGAAGGGGCGGCCCGCCGCACGGCTGCGTCCGAACGGCGCGGCCAGGACGGCGCCGGCTGACCAGGACCAGGATGGGGGGCGAAGGCATGAAGGAACAGCCGATCCCGGATGCGGCGATCCGCGATCCGGCGGCCACCGAACTGGCGCGGATCTGGGTGGCCGAGCACGGCCTGCACTGCGCCTTGCGCATCGGGGTCTATGACGACACGCCGATCGACGAGGCGCGGGCCTGGGGGATGATGCTGGCCGACCTGCTACGCCATCTCGGGCGGGGCCTGTCGGACTATTATCACCGGGATCCGGTCGAGGTGGTCGACGTCCTGCTGGAGGCGATGCGCGACGAGCTGGCCAGCCCCAGCTCGCCGATCAGCGGCGGCCTGAAGCGGTCGCGCGACGACGAGTCCGAGGTCGGCCAGGCCAAGGCGCACTGAACGAAAACAGCAGCTGGCGTCGCGGGTCACCGTGCGCCGTGTCACAGTCGCGCGAGAGACGCGCGGCTAGGGCGAAGGTTCGACCGTGCCGGCGGTCGGATGGCCGGATGCGACCTGGAGCAAGGCTCCGGCGCGTCCGGACGCCTGGCGCGGCGCCGGCCCGGACGGCCGGAGACGTGAGGGGGGAAAGAGCGTGATCGAGCGACGGAAGCTGCTGGGCCTGCTGGGCGCCGCGGGAACGACCACTCTGGCGGCCGCCGTTGCACGCGGGGCCTGGGCGGACGCCGCACGAACCGCACCTGCGACCTTTCCGAAGCCGGATCGCGAGGTGCGCCTGCCGGTTCCCGGCGGGCGGGTCTATGTGCGGATCAACGGCGATATCGACGCGGCCCTGGCGGGCGCTGCGCCGCCGCCGATCGTCATGGTCCACGGCGGGCCGGGGGGGACGCATTCCGGGTTCCTCGACGCCCTGGCGCTGGCGGACGAACGGGCGGTGATCCTCTACGACCAGCTCGACAGCGGTCTCTCCGATCATCCGATGGATCCGGCCAACTGGACCGTGGGCCGCTTCGTCGACGAACTGGAGGCCGTGCGCGAGGGCTTGAAGATCCCGCGCTGGCACGTGCTGGGCCACAGCTGGGGCGGCACGGTGGCCCTGGAATACGGCGCGCGCCGCCCGCCGGCCCTGGCCAGCCTGGTGCTGGCCAGCCCGCTGGTGTCGACCCGCAGCTGGATCGCCGACGCCAACCTGCTGCGCGGCGACCTGCCCGCCGCCGTGCAGGCGCAACTGACCCGCTGCGAAGGATCTCCGCCCTCGCCGTCGGACAAGGCCTTCTCGGCGGCCTGCGATGCGGCGACCGACGCCTTCTACGGCGCCTTCCTGACCCGGGAGCCGCCCTCGCCGGCGCACCGCGCCTACCGGCCGCCAGGCGACCGGGGCTTCAATCCAGTGCTCTACAAGACCATGTGGGGCGCAACCGAGTTCTCGGCCACCGGCACGCTGAAGGCCTATGACGGCGAGCCCCTGCTCGACCGCCTGGACGGGTCGCGCACCCTGTTCATGGTCGGCCAGTACGACGAGGCCCGTCCGGCGACGACCATCGCCTTCTCGCGACGGGCCAGGGGATCTGAACTGGCCGTCGTGCCCGGCGCCGGCCACGCCACCTTCACCGACCGGCCCGAAGAGACCGTGGCCGTGCTGCGCCAGTGGCTGCGGCGCATGGGCGGGCGGGGCTGACGCGGCGCGATGATTTCCAAGGTGAGGGCTGTGGCCGAGAACGAGACGATCTGGGTGCGGGCCCGCATCCGGCTGCTGACGGAACAGGAGGGCGGCCGAAGCCGATCCGTGCTCGGCGGCCATAGCTACCGCCCCAACCATGATTTCTTCCTGCGGACCGAGGAGATGTGCATGGGCTTCATCGAACTGCCGGCCGGACAGGACCTAGCGCCCGGCAAGAGCATAGAGATCGTGCTGGACCTGTTGGTCTGGCCCAAGCTGCGGCCGCTCATTCATCCCGGCCGGGTCTGGCGGATCCGGGAAGGCGCCAAGGTGGTCGGTTGGGGCGACATCCTTGAGGTCCTGGCCTGACGACCGGTCGCGGCGTGCGGCCCTCGACGGGGTCCGCGCGTCGCCGCGGGACGGGTGCGAAGCCGGCTAGGCGACCCTACCGCCGCTTCTTGCGCGCCCCGGTCGCGGCGGCCTTCTTGCGGGCGCCCGGCTTGACCGCCTTGCCCTTGCCGGCCTTGCCCGAGCGGGCGGTCGCCTTGCCTTTGCCGCCGCCCTTCTTGGCGGCGGCGGCGCACTTGGCCTTGGCGGCCTTCAGGGCCTTGCCTTTCTTGCCCTTGGTCGCGCAGGGCGCGGCGCGGGCCGGAGCGGCCGAGGCCGTGCGCGTGGCGGTCGGGGCGGCGCGGGGCGGCCAGATCACCGGTCCGCGCGCGGCGACGGCGTAGCCGGCCGGCAGGACCGGTGCGCCGGTGCGCTCGATGGCGACCGTGGTCGGGGCCGCGCCGTCCTGGGTCAGGCGACCGCTCCAGGATCCGTCGGGGCCGACGTTCAGCGCCAGGGTCGAGCCGACGCCCGCCCGGGGCATGAACCGCACGGCCGCGCCGCCGTCATAGGTGCGCTCGATGCTGTCGATCAGGCCGGTGGAGCCGACGGCGCCGGGGCGGCGCAGGTCGCGCCAGGCGCCCTCGACCGGGCCGTAGCCGCCGGCCGGGTCGGCGATCTGCAGCGAATAGAGGGCCACGCCGTCGGCGCTGCGCAGGATCCAGCCGCCGTCCAGCGGGCCCTGCAGGCCCTGGGCCGCGGCGATCGAGCCCTTCACCCGCAGCTCATAGGCTTGCTCGACGCTCATCGCGCCGCCGGCCGCGGCCGGGGCGGCGGGTTCGGGCGTGGGGATCGGCAGGATGGTCGGCTTGTGACGCGGGGCCGGCGCGGCCGGCGCCTCGTCTTCTTCGTCGGTGGTCTGCGGGCCGCTGGCGGCGATCAGGTCGGCCAGGGGATCGGCGGCGGCGGGCGCGGGGCTTGGCGCGGTCGCCGCCTGTCCGCTCGCCGGCGGGGCGTCCACCAGCGGGACCGCCGCCTGCGCCGGGGTCGGCGGGTTGGTCGTCACCACCTCGGAAGCGGGCGCCTGGGCCAGGGCGGCGGCCGGAAACGACAGCAAGGCGGACAGGGAAACGGCGAGAAGGCGACGCATGGGGGTCCTTATCAGCCCGCCGACTTCGCGGCGATGGCCTCGGAAACGGCGACCAGCCGCTGGGCCTGAACCAGATGCAGCCGCTCGGCCATCCTGCCCTCGACGCGCAGCGCGCCCTTGCCGGCGTTTTCGGGCGCGGCGAAGGCGGCGATCACCGCCTGGCTCCAGGCGATCTCGTCGTCTGACGGCGAGAACACCCGGTTGCAGATGTCCAGGTGCTTGGGGTGGATCAGGGTCTTGCCGTCGAAGCCGAAGTCGACGGCCTGGCCGCAGACGGCCTCCAGGGCGGCCAGATCCTCGATGTCGTTGTGCACGCCGTCGAGGATCGACAGGCCGTGTCCGCGCGCGGCGGCGACCGCCAGCGACAGGATCGGCAGGAAGGCTTCGCGGCCGGCGGTCTGCCGGGCCCGCATCTCCTTGGCCAGGTCGTTGACCCCCATCACCCAGGCCGAGAGGCGGGTGGTCTTCGCCGCCTCGCCGATCTCCCACAGGTGGAAGGCGGCCTTGGCGGTCTCGATCATGGTCCACAGCCGGGTGTGGATCGGGGCGGCGTGCAGGGCCGCGTCATAGGCATGGACGTCGGCGGCGTCATTGACCTTGGGCACAAGCACCGCGTCGGGGCCGGCCTCGGCGGCGGCCTTCAGGTCGTCTGCCCCCCAGGGCGTGTCGAGCCCATTGGTGCGGATGACGATCTCGCGCGGGCCGAAGCCGCCGGCCTTCACGGCTGCGATGGCGGCCTCGCGAGCGGCCAGCTTCATCTCCGGCGCCACGGCGTCCTCAAGGTCGAGGATGACCACGTCGGCGTCGAGCGTGCGGGCCTTCTCCACGGCCTTGGCGTTGGAGGCGGGCATATAGAGGGCGCTGCGGCGCGGCCGGGCGAGGTCGGTCATGGCGGGGATCATCCTGACGGGACGGCTACTGTAAAGCATTCGCCGCGTTGGACGGAAAGCGTCGATCTCGCAACGGGCGAAGCCATGGCGGGAAAGGGGGAAACGGGGTTAAGCTCGCGCCATGACCACGCAACCGGCTCCCACGCGCTACGACGAAACGGCCCGCAACGTGCTGGGCGGGGAACTGATCCCCTGCTCGCTCGACCCGGTGACCGGCTTCTACCGCAACGGCTGCTGCGAAACGGGGCCGCACGATCTTGGCCTGCACACGGTCTGCGCCGTGATGACCGAGGAGTTCCTGGCCTTCTCCAAGACCACCGGCAACGACCTGTCGACGCCGCGCCCGGAGTTCGCCTTCCGGGGGCTCAAGCCGGGCGACCGATGGTGCCTGTGCGCGGGCCGCTGGCGCGAGGCGCTGGACGCCGGCATGGCCCCGCAGGTCATCCTCGAGGCCACCCACGAGGAGACCCTGGCCATCGTGTCGCTGGGCGTGCTGAAGGACCACGCGGCGGTCTGATCCGCGCAAGGCCGGAAGGATCCCGGATGGTCGGTTACGAACGCAGGCTGCTGGTGCTGGTGGGGGCGATCGCCCTGGCCTTCCTGCCGCTGCTGGCCGCCTCGCTGTTCTTCCTGGCCCGCTTCTCGAGCGCCCAGGATCGGCTGGACGCGGTCTATACCCGCACCGTGATCCTCGCCCACGACCTGCGCGGCGAGAAGATGCGCCAGAATTCGCTGGTGCCGGTCATCGTCATCAATGGCGACAAGGCGCTGCTGGTCGAGCTGGAGCGCTCCAACCGGCGTTTCGACGCCATCGTCGGCGACCTGAAGGCGCTGGCCCGCGACGACGAGACGCGCGCGGCGCTGGAACAGGTTTCCACCCTGCAGCGCCAACTGCTGGCTTTGCAGAGGGCGGGCGTCGCCCAGCGCCTCGACGGGGGCACGATGAGCGGCGCAAACGCCTTCTTCCAGAACAACGCCGGCCCGCTGACCAGCAGCATCGACGCGGCGATCGACCGTTTCACCGAGCGCTCGGCGGCGCGCTATCAGGCCGAGCGGACCCATAACCAGGCCGTGGTGCGCGGCGTGTTCGGGGTGCTGGTGCTGGCCTCGCTCTGCGCCTTCGTGTTCTGCGCGTTCCTTGGCCGACTGCTGCTGCGGCTGGTCGAGCAGAAGCGCGGCTACGACCAGGTCGCCGCGCGACTGGCCGAGCGGGAGAAGGCGATCTCTCTGGCCCGCAAGGAGGCGGTCGAGGTGGTGGCCCACGACCTCAACAACCCCATCACCACCATACTGTTCGCCAGCGAGAACCTCCTGGCCCAGCCTGGCGTCGAGCAGCAGCCCAAGGTGCGCTCGGGCGTCGAGGCTATCCTGCTGGCCACCGAGACCATGCGGCGGCTGATCCGCAACATCCTCGACCATTCCAAGATCGAGGCCGGCGGCCTGGTGCTGGCCAAGGAGAGCGTCGACCTGCGCCGTCTGCTGGCCGACATCGCCGACCAGTTCGCCCTGTCGGCGGCCCGCAAGGGTCTGGACTTCGCCTACACGCCCGACGCAGGCGAGCCGCTGCTCGATGCCGACGAGGGGCGCATCGGCCAGGTGGTGGCCAACCTTCTGTCCAACGCCATCAAGTTCACCGAGCCGGGCGGGACCGTGTCGCTGTCCAGCCGCGTCGCAGACGGGGCCGTTGTGGTCGAGGTGCGCGACACCGGCTGGGGCATGAGCCCCGAGCAGGCGGCCCGGGTGTTCGAGCGCCACTGGCAGGGCGAGGTCGCCGCCGCCCACGGCAACGGCCTTGGCCTGGCGATCAGCAAGGCCATCGTCGAGGCCCATGGCGGGCGTCTGGGCGTCGACAGCCGTCCGGGCGAAGGCTCGGCCTTCAGCGTGGTGCTGCCGCTGGCGGCGTGAGGTCAGCGCGCGGTTTTCAGCGTCAGGGCATGGTCTGAGGGGCCGCCGATCCGGACCTCGCCGGCCATGCCGGCGGCCGGTCCGCCCTCGCTCTTCACGTGCGAGCCGACGTAGCGGGCCACAAGCCCGTCCGCCTCGCAGGCGAGGCTGGTGAATTCGAGATGCAGCACCTCGCGGTCCGGCCAGCGGCGGGCGACCTCGTCGTCGACCAGCCGGGCGACGTCGAGAACGCGGTCGGCGCGCGTGAACAGGACCTGGGCCTGATCCTGCACCACGCCCCTCGCCTGGAACCAGATCCGGTCGCCGCAGGTCTCGGACCGCCAGCCGTGGCAGACGCCGTCCATGAGCATGGCGGGATGATCGAGCGACCGTCCGGCGCGGATTTCCGCGCAGCTTCCGTCGATCTCCTGCTCGATGCGGACGTTGGTCCAGGCGTCGAGCGGCTCCGAAGCCTGGGCGGAGGCGACGGCCAGGGCCAGAAGCAGGGCGGCGGAGGCGGGCATGATCGAAGGGTGCGCCGCGATCGCCCGGTCGGCAACGCGGCTCGCGCTCCTATCCGATTTCGTCGTGCAGCCAGGTGCGGAAGGCGGCCATGGCCGCGCCGTCAGGGCGCGAATGCAGCCGTGTCAGCCAGTAGCGGCCGGTGACCACCTCGGCGGCGAAGGGGCGGACCAGGCGCTCGGCCGCCAGCTCGGGCGCGAACAGGGCGGCGGGGGCCAGGGCTACGCCCTGGCCGGCGACCGCGGCGGCGACCATCAGCACCGAGTTGTCGAACATCGGCCCGCGCAGCGGCGGGGTTTCGGCCCCGGCGGCGGCGAACCAGCGCGGCCACTCGTCGGCGCGATAGGACCGTAGCAGGGTCTCGCGCGCCAGGTCGCCGGCGCCCGACAGCCGTTGCGCGATGGCGGGGGCGCACAGGGCCGTCAGCGGCGCGGTCAGGATCGGTTCGGCATGGACGCCGTGCCAGGCCCCGTCTCCAAAGCGGATGGCCAGGTCCAGTCCCTCTCCGGCCAGGTCGACGCGGTTGTTGTTGGTCATCACCCGCAGGTCGACCTGAGGGCAGGCGCGGCGGAAGGCGTCGAGGCGCGGCAGCAGCCAGCCTGTGGCGAACGAGCCCACTACGCCCAGGGTCAGCACCTCGCGCAGGCGTCCGTCGCTGTAGCGGTCCAGCGTCGCGCCGATGCGGTCGAAGGCGTCGACCAGCACCGGGACCAGGGCCTGGCCTTCGTCGGTCAGGGCCAGGCCGCGCGGCAGGCGACGAAAGAGGGAGACGCCCAGGCGGGCTTCCAGCTGCGCCACCTGGTGGCTGACGGCGCCCTGGCTGACACATAGCTCGACGGCGGCGCGGGTGAAGTTCAGGTGCCGGGCGGCGGCCTCGAAGGCGCGCAGGGCGTTGAGGGGAAGTTGGGCGCGATCCATGCCCAGGCATGAACCAGCCTAATGGCTCCGTCCAGATATGATGCTTTGTCGTCGACGCTTCCGATCGGCAGGTTCGCCGCGCCAAACGAAGGGGAGAGCGGCATGAAAGCCAAGTGGATCGCGGGTATGGGCATCGCCGGAGCGCTCATGGCGGCGAGCGGGCCGGCGGCGGCGCATGATCCCCTGCTGGCCCCGATCGAGCCGGCCTACGCGGCTCGCTGGCTGGGGAGCGAGGCGCCGATCAAGGTCTACGGCAATAGCTACGTTGTGGGCTTCTCGGGGCTCAGTATCGGCTTGATCAGGACCAGCCAGGGCCTGATCCTGGTCGACGCCGCCCTGCCCCAGGCCGTGCCGGCCATCGAGGCCAACATCAGGGCGCTGGGCTTCAAGGTCACCGACATCAAGCTGATCCTCAGCACCGAGCCGCACTACGATCACGCCGGCGGCCTCGCCGCCCTGGCCCGCGCCAGCGGCGCGACTGTGGTGGCCAGCGCCTCGGCGGCGCAGGCCCTGCGGCGGGGCCGGCCGGGCCTTGAGGATCCCCAACTGGCCGACCTTGTCCCTTTTCCGGCGGTGACGAAGCTGCGGGTGGTCAAGGACGGCGAGGTCATCCGGCTGGGCGACGTGGCCGTCACCGCCCGCGCCACGCCGGGCCACACGGCCGGCAGCATGAGCTGGACCTGGACGTCGTGCGAGCGGCGCGACTGCAAGGCGGTGGTGTTCGGCTCCAGCCTCAATCCGGTGTCGTCCGACGGCTACCGGTTCTCCGACCCCAAGAACGCGGGCGTCGTGGCGAGTTTTCGTCGCAGCTTCGACGCGATGCGCGGCCTGAAGTGCGACGTGCTGATCAGCGCGCACCCCGACCAGTCGGGCGGTGACGAGCGGCTGGCGCGCGCGCGCCGCGCCGAAAAGCCCAACCCCTTCGTCGATCCCGGCGCCTGTCGCGCCTATGCCGACCGCTACGCCGCCCGTCTGGACGCGCGCCTGGCCAAGGAGCGGGCGGGCAAGTAGCGGACCAGGGGCGCTCTGTTCCACTGTGCTGTGAGCACGGCTTCAGTTTAGAGATCTCAAAGATCGTCATCCCGGCCGTAGCGAAGCGGAGAGCCGGGACCCAGGGGCGACCACACTGCTCCGGCCCCTGGGTCCCGGGTCTGCGGCGCTTGCGCGCCTTCGCCCGGGATGACGACTTTGGTGGCAGCGCATCGAAAGTGCGCCCCTATTCCAACGGTTTCAGCTCGCCCAGCACCGTGGGGATCAGTTCCGACACCGTCGGATGGATCGGCACGGTGCGCTGCAGCACCGTGTAGGGCGCCTTGGCGTACATGACGTCGAGGATGCCGTGGATCGCCTCGTCGCCGGAGGTCCCCAGGATCGCGGCGCCAAGGATCTGCTTGGTCTGCGCGTCGACCAGCACCTTCATGAAGCCTTTCGTCTCGCCCTTCTCGATGGCGCGGCCGACGCGGGTCATCGGGCGGGTTCCGACCAGGGCCGGGCGGCCCGAACTGCGAACCTCGGCCTCGCTCATCCCCACCCGGCCCAGCGGCGGGTCGGTATAGAGGGCGTAGGCGGTCAGGCGGTCGGTGACCTTCCTGGGATCGTCGTCCAGTAGGTTGGCGGCGATGATCTCGAAGTCGTTGTAGGCGGTGTGGGTGAAGGCCCCGCGCCCGTTGCAGTCGCCCATGGCCCAGATCGACGGGACGTTGGTGCGCAGGGCCTCGTCGACCGTGACATAGCCGCGCTTGTCGACAGCGACGCCGGCCGCCTCCAGGCCCAGGTCGTCGGTGTTGGGCTTGCGGCCGACGGCCAGCAGGGTGTGCGAGCCCTTCACGGCCGGCTCGCCCTCGGTGCAGGAGACGTGGACGCAGACGCCCTCTTCGCCCCCTTCCGTCTTGCAGGGCGAGAAGCTGATGCACTCGGCGTTCAGCCGCACCGCGATCCCCTCGGCCTCGAGGATCTCGCGCACGGCGTCGGAAACCTCGGGATCCTCGCGGCCGATCAGGCGCGGGCCCATCTCGACCACGGTCACCTGGGCGCCGAAGCGCCGGTACATCTGGGCGAACTCCAGCCCGATATAGCTGCCGCCGACGATCACCAGGTGCTCGGGCAGCACGTCCAGCTGCATCATGCCGACATTGGTCAGGTACGAGATGTCATCGACGCCCGGCATGTCCGGGACGTTGGCGCGGCCGCCGACATTGAGGAAGATCTTCGGCGCCTCCAGCACCTGGCCGTCGACCTCGACGGTGGTGGGCGAGGTCAGGCGGGCGTGGCCTTCGAAGACCGTCAGGCCGTCCATGCCCTTCAGCCATTTTTCCACGTTGCCGCGCGCGTTTCGGACGACGGTCTGCTGGCGTTCCTTGACCGCCTTCATGTCGACGCCGACGGGGCCCTGCAGCACGACGCCGTAGTCGGCCGCCCGGCGGGCCAGGTGCGCGGCATAGGCGCTGGCCACCAGGGTCTTGGTCGGCATGCAGCCGGTGTTGACGCAGGTGCCGCCGAACAGCTTGCGCTCGACCAGGGCCACCTTCCAGCCGGCGGCGGTCAGGCGGCCGGCGAGGGAAGGCCCGGCCTGGCCGGCCCCGATGATGATGGCGTCGAAGGTCATGCTCACGAAACCGCCGAGACGATCAGATAGGCGCCGCCCAGAGCGATCACGTCTTCGACAAGAGCCGCCGGCGTGTCGCGCTTGAAGGCCTTGGCCAGGCGGCCGCGCAGCTCGGCGCCGCCCAAGGTGCCGATCACCGCGCCGATGACGCCCAAAATCGCCCCGACGATCCAGGCGCCGCCGGCGAAGCCGATCGCGGCGCCCGAGAAGCCGCCGGCGACGATGCGCGCCCCGAACTGCGGCGGGACCTTGCGGCTGGGGGTCATGGGCAGCTGGTCGGTGACCAGTTCGACCGCCGCCAGGGCGGTGAAGATCCAGGTGGCGATATTGCCGCCCAGCCAGGCCAGCGGCGTGCCGGCCAGCGGGATCCAGCCGAGATGCGCGGCCCAGGCGACGGCGGCGGGGGCGGTCATGGCCCGCAGGCCGGCGATCACGCCGATGAGCAGGGCGAGGACGTAGAGGGTCATGCGAGAACTCCCGAGCGTCGCCGCGATCAGGCGCGCTCCGGGAGCAAAGCGCAAGCGTCGGGCGTCGGCTTGGATGTTCCGGCTGCGGTTCGCCCGATCAGCCCTTCAGCGGGTACTCCCGCTCCAGCCGGTAGACCGAGCCTTCCTTGGTCTGCCAGCTGGAATAGAGGCCGAAGCGATCGACGTGGAACGGCGGCGAGTGCAGCAGGTTGTTGCGCTGGATCCAGGCGCCGACCTCGGGCGCGGTCGCGCGCTTCAGATAGGCCAGGGTGACGTGCGGCAGGTAGGTGCGGGTCTCGGGCTTCAGCTCGGCCTTGCGGGCGGCGCTTTCGTTGGCCTTCTGCAGGCGGCGCAGCAGAGGCTCGTCCTCGACCCCGGCCCAGACGGCGTGCATGTCGGCGCCCTCGCCGAAGTGGCCGGCGCCCTTGAGCTCCAGGTCGAAGGCGGGCGCCTCGATCTCCGCCAGCGCTTCGTCGAGGTCGGTGGCCACCGTTTCCTGCACGTCGCCGATGAAGCGCAGGGTGACGTGGAAGGCCTCAAGCGGGCGCCAGCGGGCGCCTTCGATGCCGGATTGTCGGGACTGGAGCGGCGCGCCGATCTCGGAGGGGATGGCGATCGCGGTGAACAGACGGATCATGCCGCCAGCCTAGACGCCTTCCCGGCCAGGCTCAAAGCCCCTGCCGTCGGCGCCTTGCCGATCACCTAAATTGTCTGACAAATAGCCTCGCTCAGGAGGACCGGCGCCAAGGCCGGGCGGGCGGGAGGCAGGCGATGACGGGACCCTCGATGGATCGGCGCGGGGTGTTGCTGGCGGGGATGGGCGCGAGCCTGGCGGCCGGCCCGGGCGTCGCCGCGACGCCGGCGGGCAAGCCGACGCTGCTGGCCCAGCGCCCGCCGATGGGCTGGAACAGCTGGAACAGCTTCGCCACCACCATCACCGAGGCCCAGGCGCTGGAGACCGCCCGGATCATGGCCGCGAAACTTCTGCCGTTCGGCTACGACGTCTTCACGGTCGACATCCAGTGGTACGAGCCGGAGGCGGCCAGCTACGACTACAACCGCAATCCCCAGCCGGCGATGGACGGCCATGGTCGTCTTGTCCCCGCCCCTAACCGCTTTCCCTCCAGCGCCGGCGGCCAGGGCTTCAAGCCGCTGGCCGACCAGGCGCATGCGCTGGGCCTGAAGTTCGGCGTGCACCTGATGCGGGGCATCCCGCGCGCAGCGGTGAAGGCCAACCTGCCGGTGCTGGGGACCAGCGTCCGCGCCGCCGACGTCGCCGATACGTCGAGCGTCTGTTCGTGGAATCCCGACATGTACGGGGTCGACATGCGCAAGCCCGGCGCCCAGGCCTATTACGACAGCGTCTTCCGGCTGTTCGCCCAATGGGGCGTCGGCTTCGTGAAGATGGACGACATGAGCCGTCCCTACGACGCCCACGCCGCCGAGATCGAGGCGGCGCACAAGGCGATCAAGGCGTCGGGCCGACCGATGATCCTCAGCCTGTCGCCGGGCGAGACGCCCGTGCCGCGCGCCGAGCACGTGCGCCGGTACGCCCAGATGTGGCGCATCTCCGACGACTTCTGGGACGAGTGGTCGATGCTGGAGGCGCAGTTCACGAGGCTGGAGAACTGGAACGCCTTCCGGGCCCCGGGCGCCTGGCCCGACGCCGACATGCTGCCGCTGGGCCGGCTGGCCCTGGGCAAGCGCGACAGCAAGTTCACCCCCGACGAGCAGCAGACCCTGATGACCCTATGGTCGATCGCCCGTTCGCCGCTGATCATGGGCGGCGACCTGCGCCATCTGGACGAGGCCACCCTGGCCCTGCTGACCAATCGAGAGGTGCTGGCGGTCAACCAGGCCAGCACCGGCAACCAGCCGCACTTTGTGGAAGACGGGACGCGGGTCTGGTCGGCGCGGCCGGAGGGGCGTCCGGCCGAGCGCTACCTGGCGCTGTTCAACACGACGGGAAAGCCGAAGACGGTGGGGGTGGCCTTGCGGGAGCTTGGCTTGGTCGACGGCGTGTCGGCAAGGGACCTGTGGAGCGGACAGGACCTCGGGCCGGTGTCCGGGCGCGTGGAGCGGACATTGCCGCCGCATGGCTCGGCGCTGCTGCGGTTGGGCGCATGAGATCCTCCCCCTGAAGGGGGAGGTGTCGGCGAAGCCGACGGAGGGGGAAGAGCCAATTCTTACTGGCGAGCGCCGCGGAAGCTGAAAACGGCCCCCCTCAGTCGCTCCGCGACAGCTCCCCCAGAGGGGGAGCATCCTGGTGTCAGTCCTCGTCGGACTGCGGCCCTTCGGGCTCGCCCACCATGTTCGGCGGGTCGGCAAGCACCAAGCGTTCGGCCAGCTTCACTTCCGGCGCGGCGGCGCGGGTGAAGGGCAGGTACCAGGTCTGGCCGCCGAGCGGCGGGGTGATCTCGAGCAGGTCGCCGGCGCCGAAGTCCTGGACGCTCTTGATCTTGCCCAGATCCTCGCCGGTGGCGATGTGGCGCACGGCCATGCCGACCAGGTCGGCGAGATAGAATTCGTCCTCGTCGGGCTCGGGCAGGGTCGAGCGGGGGACGAAGAGCTTGAGGCCGCGCAGGGCGTCGGCGGCTTCCTTGGTGGTGATCTCGGCGCAGCGGCAGATCAAACCGTCTTTGACCGCTCTTGCCTGGGAGATCGACAGGGCGGGCGAGCCGTCCTGGCGCAGGAGCCGCTTGAAGCCCTTCAGGGCCATCGGCTCTTCGGTATAGGTCGAGATCCGCACCTCGCCGCGCACGCCGAAGCCGCCGGCCACGCGGCCGACCAGGATCAACGGATCATCGGGGGAGATGGACATCGACTTGAGTCTTTCCGGACCAAGCCGGGGTCGTTGGTGAAGCGAGACCCCCGCCCTTCGACAGGCTCAGGGTGAGGGTTTCTACTGCTTCGGCCTGTGACATGGTCCTCGTCCTGAGCTTGTTCCCCGGGTCCGACCAAAGGTCGGCCCGAGGATGAACTCTGGACGAGGACCACGCACAGTTCCGGAAGGGATTAGCCTTCCGAAGCTTCTTCGGCGGCGGCCGGAGCTTCTTCAGCCGGAGCTTCTTCGGCAGCCGGAGCAGCAGCGGCTTCGGCGGCGGCCGCGGCGGCGGCTTCAGCGGCGGCCTTGGCGTCTTCCTTGGCCTGGGCTTCGGCGGCGGCGCGCTCTTCTTCGCGCTGGGCGCGCTCGGCGGTGCGTTCCTTGGCCTTCTTGCCCGGCTCGGCCTTCTGCGGGTTGTTGCCGGCGGTCCAGGCGCCGACGCCTTGGGCGGCCAGGAAGCGGGCGACGCGGTCGGTCGGCTGGGCGCCCTTCTTGAGCCACTCTTGGATCGACTCGAGCTTCAGGGTGACGCGCGCGGGGTCATCCTTCTTCAGGAGCGGGTTGTAGGTGCCGACCTTCTCGATGAAACGGCCATCGCGCGGCGAGTGGCTGTCAGCGACGACGATCGAGTAGTACGGGCGCTTCTTGGCGCCGCCACGGGCGAGACGGATCTTCAGCATTGTCGTTAGTCCTTGGATCTAAAGCTATTTTTTCTTGAACGGATTGAAGCCGGGCGGCAGGCCGCCCAGGCCGGAGAGCGGGTTGGCCCCGCCCCCGAGGCCCGGCAGACCGGGCAGCCCCGAAAGGCCTTGGCCTTCCGTCGCGTTGGGATCGACGGCGGGCATCTTGCCGCCGCCGAGGGATTTCAAACGAGCCATGTCGCCGCCGCCGAGCATGCCGGCCATGCGGGCCAAGCCCTTGCCGCCGTCCTTGCTCATCGACTTGAACATGTCGGCCATCTGGCGGTGCTGCTTGAGCAGGCGATTGACCTCGGCCACGTCGACGCCCGAACCGGCGGCGATGCGGCGCTTGCGCGAGGCCGCCAGGATGTCGGGCTTTTTGCGCTCTTCCTTGGTCATCGAGCTGATGATCGCCTGCTGGCGGCGGAAGATGCTGTCGTCGATGCCGCTTTCGGCGATCTGCTTCTTGACCTTCTGGACGCCCGGCAGGAGGCCCATGATGCCTTCCATGCCGCCCATCTTCTGCATCTGCGACAGCTGGGACGACAGGTCGTCGAGGTCGAACTTGCCCTTGGCCAGCTTGCGGGCCATGCGCTCGGCTTCGGCCGCGTCGAGGTCGGCGGCGGCCTTCTCGACCAGGGCCACCACGTCGCCCTGGCCCAGGATCCGGCCGGCGACGCGGCGGGCGTCGAAGACGTCGAGCTGGTCGATCTTCTCGCCGGCGCCGAGGAACTTGATCGGCAGGCCGGTGACGTGGCGCATCGACAGCGCCGCGCCGCCTCGGCCGTCGCCGTCGGCGCGGGTCAGGATCAGACCGGTGAGCGGCAGGCGCTCGTGGAAGGCCTTCGCCGTGCGCACGGCGTCCTGGCCGGTGAGGCTGTCGGCGACCAGGATGGTCTCGGAGGGATTGGCGATGCGGGCGATTTCCGCCGCTTCGCTCATCATCGCCTCGTCCAGCGTGGTGCGGCCGGCGGTGTCGAGGATCAGGACGTCGTAGCCGCTGAGTTTGGCGGCGGTGAGGGCGCGCTTGGCGATGTCCGGCGCGCTCTGGCCGGCCACGATCGGCAGGCTCTCGACGCCGACCTGCTTGGCCAGGGTCGCCAGCTGCTCCATGGCGGCGGGGCGACGGGTGTCGAGCGAGGCGACCAGCACCTTCTTGCGCTCGGTCTTGGAGAGGCGCAGGGCCAGCTTGCCGGTGGTGGTGGTCTTGCCCGAGCCTTGCAGGCCGGCCATCAGGATGATGGTCGGCGGGTTCAAGGCCAGGTTCAGGCCGGTGGGGACGTCGCCGCCCAGCATCTCGACCAGGCCGTCATAGACGATCTTGACCACCTGGTCGGCCGGCTTGACCGAGCGGATGACGGACTCGCCCGAGGCCTGTTCCTTGGCCTTGGAGATGAAGTCCTTGACGACCGGCAGGGCGACGTCGGCTTCCAGCAGGGCGACGCGGACTTCGCGCAGCGCCTCGTCGATGTCCTTTTCGGACAGCACGCCGCGACCGCCGAGGCGGTCGAATACGCCGGAGAGCCGCTCTGTAAGGCCGTCGAACATGCGAAACCCTGGGTAAGAACCAAAGCTCCAAACGCGATCAGCCCCCGTGGACGATCACGTCGACGGGGGTCCTCGCCGTCCTCGTCCGGATGGATCCTGCGCTAGCAGGCCGGGGTCGTGACGGTGGAGGCGCTGCTGATAAAGCGCCGGAAGTGGGCGCTTATGCGGGAGCGCTGTGGAAAATGCAAGGATTTCGAGTCGCTTGGGCTACTCGGCCCACGCCAGGCCTGGCGCGCCGCCATCGCAGGACGGGCAGCGGCGCAGCCAGATGTCGGAGCCGTTCGCACCGTACATGTGGAAGCAGGCCTCGCAGCGCAGAACCTAAACCAGTTGATTGTGGTCGTTGCCCGCCGTGTCGGTCCGGCGTTGGACGACCTGGCCATTGCGGTTTCTGTAGCCAGGTTGGGTCGTGCCTCGTTTGGACATGGACCGTTCCTTTTGCATGGCGCATGCTTATACGAGAGCGGCGCCAGCGTCTTCCTTTGCCTTTCCGTCCGCGGAGGATTAAGGGCTTCATCGAACGCGTTCGACGGGATGCGGTCAGGGATTGGGGTCCCGTTTCGTCTGGTCTGCTCGCAAGGACTCCATGTCGACCAAGCTCCTGTCCGCCGCCGTGGCGGCTCTCGCCCTGCTGCCCGCCGCCGCCCTGGCCCAAGCTCTGCCCTACAAGGACATCGAAGCCCCCGCGACCTGGGAGGTCGATGTCGGCGGCGGTCCCGTCTACGGCTTCTCGCCGGGCGGCAAGGACCCGCACAAGACCAACTTCACCTTCTGGGGCAGCGCCCACTGGAAGGGGAAGATCTACGCCAACGGCCTGGACGGCCTGGGGTACAACGTCATCAACGACGAGACCCTGCACGTCGGCGCCCAGTTGCGCCCGCGCTGGGGCGGCCCCGACGACACCGACAGCGGCATCCAGAGCCCCGACACCGGCGCGGACCTGGCCGTCTACGCCTACAAGCGCACCTGGAAGGACTTCGTGGTCGGCGGCCGCATCGGTCGCGACGTGACCGGCGTCTCCGACGGCTGGGACTTCTGGGGCTCGGTGTCGCGCCAGGACGTGACGCCGGTGGGCCTGTTGCAGTCGATGGTCTATGCCCGCGGCGGCGACAAGAACACCAATCGCACCTTCTATGGCGTGTCGGCCAAGGACGTGGCGGCCGTGCCGAGCCTGACGCAGTACGATCCCAAGGGCGGGCTGAACCAGGTGGGCGTGGCCTTCCTGATGATGACCCCGATCGGCGACAAGTACGCGGTGGGAACCTTCGCCAACTACGAGCGCATCCTGGGCGAGGCCGCCGACAGCCCGCTGATCGAGCGCTACGGCCAGCAGGACGAATACCGCGGCGGCCTGATCGTCGTTCGGCGGTTCATCGGGCGGTAGTTGGGAACTCCCTTCCGTAAAATCCCCGCGAAAGCGGGGACCCAGGCTTCTTCTGCAACCCACGGCGCTCGACGATAAAACACCTGGGCCCCCGCTTTCGCGGGGGTTTTACGGGGTTTGAGAGCGTTCTTTCCTCAGCTCGGCGAGGTCACCGTCGCGCCCTGGGCTTTCAGCCGATCGAGCACGCCGTTGCCGGGCAGCAGGAAGGCCAGGTCGACGACGGCGACGGTGACGCCAGGCCGCTCCAGCGCTTCGGACAGGGCCTTGGCCGACTGGCCGATCTGCTCGTTGAGCAAGCCCGCACCGCCGGGCGCGCGCAGCAGGCAGCGCTGGGCGGCGCTGGACGAGTAGCGGGCGCGCACCGAGGCGATGTCGCCGTTGGCCCAGTCGGTTCCCAGCGTGTTCCAGCGCGGGGCCTCGTAGTCGATCTCGTTGAGGGCGTCGCGCAGGCAGGCCAGGTTGGCCTCGTCCGACAGCTTGCCGGCCGCACTGAGCACCGGGCCCAGGCGGTACTGGCTCATGGCCTTGACCTTGACGCCCTTGGCTTTCGCCATGCGCTCGATGGTGCTGACCGGCTTGGCTTCCGACAGACCGGCGGCCTGGCGGAAGTCGGACAGCACGATGAAGCCCGCCACGGCCGGCTTCCAGTCCTTGTAGGGGATCGCGGTGCGGCGCGCCTGGGTGCGAGCCTTGACGAAGCGATCCTTCAGGTCGGGCGGCAGCTGGTCTTCCAGCTTCTTGCCGAAGCCCTGGCGCACGCCGCCGCCGCCGGTCAGGAAGAACTTGGTGACCTGCATCGGCCCGACCGAGGCTTCGGGCGGCACCAGCACCAGGCTGGCCTGGTCGAGAGCCCGGTTCAGGCGCGGGCTTTCCCACTTCAGCTGGTGCGGCAGCGGTTGGGCCGAACCCAGCACGTAGAGCTTTGCCCCGTTCTTCTCGACCAGCCACAGGGCGGGACCCGGCGGACGGGCGACCACCAGCAGTTCCTCGACTACGGCGCTGCCCGGATCGGCCGGTTGCAGCTCGACGGTCGGCGTCTGGGCTACGGCGGGAACGGCGAAGGCCAGCGCCAGGGCGGTGAGCGCCGCGATGCGGGCGGGTCTCGAAACGGCCATGGGTGCTCCTCCTGCTTGCGGCCAGACATAGTGCGCGTCGGCGGATGGCGAAACGGGGGCGTGGCTTGCGCAGGTTCCCCGACGCATGGCTGTCTGCGGCGGCTGTCGGCGATCCAAGGAGGGGAAACATGCTCAAGCGGTGGATGGGAGCGGCCTGCGTGGCCGCCGTGCTGGCCGGAACCTTGGCGTCATCTGCATCAGCCCAGGCGCCGACGGCGACCGCTTCGGCCGGTGTAGCCTCGCCGGCGCTGAAGGCCCTGGTCGACGAGCACTGGGCCTGGTGGCTGAAGGGCGCGCCGGTGCAGGCCACGCTGCTGGGCGTGCGGACCTATGACGACCAGCTGGACGATCCGTCCCTGGCCTTCGCCGATCGCCGCGCCGTCGAGGCTGAAGGCTTCCTCAAGCGGCTGGACGCCATTCCCGACACTGGCCTCTCCCAGCCCGACCGGGTCAACAAGGCCATACTGCACCGCATGCTGAGCGAGCAGGTCGAGGGCAATCGCTTCGGCCAGCGCACCATGCTGTTTTCCAGCATCGGCAGCTGGCACCAGTATTTTGCCGCCCTGCCCGACATGCTGCCGTTCTTCACCAAGGCCGACTACGACAGCTACCTGAAGCGGCTCGACCTCTATCCTGCCTACAACACAGCTTCGATCGCCACGGTGCGCGAGGGCCTCTCCAAGGGCTATGTCCAGCCGTGCGCGCCGATGAAGGCGTTCGGGGCGACGATCACCGCCACCATCGCCAAGGATCCGCAGGCCTCGGCCTTCTACAAGCCGTTCAAGGGCAAGAAGCCGGCGACGATCGCCGACGCCGACTGGACCGCCATGCAGGCCCGCGCCAAGGCGATCATCACCGGCAAGATCAATCCCGCCTACCAGGCGCTGTCGGACTTCTACGAGAAGGACTACGCGCCCAAGTGCCGCAAGGACGTCGCCGCCAGCGCCCTGCCCCAGGGGTCGGCCTGGTACGCCTACCAGGTGCGGGTGATGACCACGACGACCAGGACCCCCGAGGAGATCCACCAGCTGGGCCTGTCGGAAGTGGCCCGCATCCGCGCCGAGATGGACGAGGTCGCCCGCAAGAGCGGCATCGCACCGGACCGCAAGGCCTTCATCGACAAGCTGCGCACGGATCCGAAATACTACGCCAAGACGCCGGCCGAACTGATGCGCGAGGCGACGTTCCTGGCCAAGACCATCGACGGCTGGATGCCCAAGCTGTTCGGAACCCTGCCCCGCCTGCCCTACACCGTGCGCGAGATCCCGGCCGAGATCGCCGAGGGCAACACCACGGCCTACTACAACGCCGGCTTTGCGAGCACTGGTTCTCCCGGGGTCTATTTCGTCAACACCACGCACCTCGACCAGCGGCCGCTCTACGAGATGCCCGCCCTGACGGTGCATGAGGCCGTGCCCGGCCATCACCACCAGATCGCGCTGCAGCAGGAGCTGGACCTGCCGGAGTTCCGCAAGAACGCGGCCTTCTTCACCGGCTTCGTCGAGGGCTGGGGGCTCTATTCCGAGCGCCTGGGCATCGAGATGGGTCTCTACGACACGCCCGAGAAGGACATGGGGCGGCTGTCCTACGAGATGTGGCGGGCTTGCCGCCTGGTGGTCGACACCGGCATCCATTCCAAGGGCTGGACCCGCGACCAGGCCATCGCCTTCATGCTCGACAACACCGCCCTGTCGCGGACCAACATCGAGGCCGAGGTCGACCGCTACATCACCTGGCCCGGCCAGGCCCTGGCCTACAAGCTGGGCGAGCTGAAGATCCGCGAGCTGCGCACGCGGGCCGAGACGGCGCTGGGGCCCAAGTTCGACCTGCGCGGCTTCCACGACGCGGTGCTGAAGAACGGCTCGGTCCCGCTCGACGTGCTGGAGACCCAGGTCGACGCCTGGATCGCCAGCCAGAAGGCCGGCTAGGGGGCGTCTCGACTTCAAGGTTTGGGCTTGGTCCTCGTCCTTCGACAAGCTCGGGATGAGGACCATTGATAGGCCAGGATCGCAGAAAACCTCATCCTGAGCCTGTCGAGGGACGAGGTTTCGTCTCAGATCCTGAATGTCGATCCGATCTAGGGCGTCAGACAGGCGGCCTCGACCACCGTGGCGTCCAGCGTCCCGGTGGCCGGGGCCTGCCAGTCCTGCTCGAAGCGATAGGCGTCCTCGGTCCCTTCGAGATTGTTGGCCGGATAGCGGAAGGCCGCGGCGTTGCGGAAGCGATTGGCCGAGCAGTCGACCTCGACCAGCAGCTTCTCGGACAGGAAGGGCGGCGCGTCCGGCGCCTCGGCTTCGGTGCGCGGCTGGCGAAACTCGTGGCGGACCCAGACCTGGCCCCGGGGCCTTAGGCCGTCGTTGCCCTTGGCGGTCTTGGCGAACATCAGCACCGCCCCGTCTTCGCCGGCGGCGAAGAACGGCCAGCCGTCGCCCCGCACCTTCTGGGCCCAGCGCGGCATGGGCTTGGCCTTTTCGCCGGGGGTGACGACGACGCCGTCGACGGCGGCTGAGGAAGGGGTCTGGGCGGGCGGCGGCGCGGCGGCCTGGACGGCCAGCGACAGCCCCGTGGCGAGCATCAGGTCGGCGAGGGTCACCGGCGGCCTCCCATGTCGGACGCGGGGCGCCCTTTCCTTCGTTGCTGGTCACGGTAACATGGGTATCCGAGCGATCAACCGGCCGAGGGCTTGCCGATGACGATCAAGGCCGCCGCGCTGTCGATGCTGCTGCTCGCCGCCCTGGCCGGCGCGGCGCAGGCCGCCCCGACCCGCAAGGACAGCTGGGGCAAGCCGGGGATCAGCTACCTGAAGTACCGCACCGACGCGGCCGAGTGCCTGCACTATGTCGAGACCGCCGCGCCGGTGAAGCTGCCCCTGGTCGACGTGGTGTTCGAGATGGACATGGCCGTGGATCCGGCGGGCGGGCTCGACGCCATGTACGCCTATGCCGACCAGCAGAAGCTGCACATGAACCGCAACTGGCGCGAGGTGCGGCGGCAGGCGACCGGGGCGGTCGAGACCTGCCTGGCGCAACGCGGCTACAGCCGTTTCAAGCTGACCAAGGCCGAGCGCGAGGAACTGGAGGGCTTGCGTGTCGGCACGCCGGCGCGGCAGCTTTACCTGTGGCGGCTGGGATCCGAGCCGCGCTGAGGAGGTCGGTCGATGAGCCTGACCGAGATCGCCCGCTTCGCCGACCTCGTCGAGGCCCAGGTCGCCGCCTCGCGGCTGCGGGCCGAGGGCGTGCCGGTGCTGGTCCAGAACGAGCACTGGGGCGCCAGCGACTACCTGATGACCATCGCCATGGGCGGCTTCCGGCTGTGGACGCCCGATGTCGACGCCGACGAGGCCCGGCGCCTGATCGCCGATCTGCGCGGCGGCGACCCGCCCGATCCCGCTCCGACGCCCGGCCGGGCGAGCTCGACGGCCAAGGCCGGGGTGGCGCTGGCCCTGGCGGCGACCTTCGGACCGGCGGTCGCCCTGCTGCTGGGCGGCAAGGGTCGCGGCAGCTGGATGCGGCCCGTCGCGCTCGGGGTGGCGGGGCTGTGCCTGGCGGTCGGGCTGGCGGCCTGGGCCGCCGCCCTGCTCGGCTAGGGCGTATCGACATTCAAGGTTCGAGCGTGGTTTTCGTCCTTCGACAAGCTCAGGATGAGGACCATTTACAGGCCCAGATCGTAGAAAAACCTCATCCTGAGCTTGTCGAAGGACGAGGTTTTCGTCTCAGATTTCGAATGTCGATCCAACCTAGGGGGCCGGGGCCGGGGCCGGGGCCGGCTGGGCCTGCAGGCTTTCCGGCTCGGCCTGTTTCTCGCCCAGCACCACGACGAAGCTGCCAGCGATAATCATCAGGCCGCCGATCGCCAAGGCCAGGGTGAGGTGGTCGCCGAACAACAGCACGCCGATCGAGGCGCCCATCAACGGCTCGATGTTGATGAACACCCCGGCGCTGGCGCTGCCCACCCGGGACGAGCCGTACTGCCAGGCGGCGGTGGCCAGCAGGGTCGACAGCACGCCCAGGCCCAGAACGCTCGTCCAGGCGATCGGCGACAGGTCCAGCGTCGGCGGGCCGTGCATGACGAAGGCGATCGGCAGCACGGTGAAGGCGGCGACGATCACGGTCACTGCCGGGATGGCCATCGGGGTCGGGGCCTTGGGCGCGCGTTTCAGCACCACCAGCCAGGCCAGGAAGATCAGCAGCGAGCCCAGCGACAGCGCCACGCCCAGCAGCGAGCCGGCCCCGTCGGGCTTGCCGGCGATCAGGGCCGCCCCGAGGGTGGCCGCGCCGACGCCCATCCACGAGGCGCGGCTGACCTTCTCGCCCATCACCTTGGCGCAGACGGCGATCAGGGCCGGCATGGCCCCGACCAGCAGCGCCGCCAGGGTGACGCTGACATGGGCCAGGCCCTCGAACTGCACCATGAAGGCCACGCCGTAGAGCGCGCCCGAGGCCAGCATCACCGGCGACTTGAAAAGGGCGCGGGCTTCCCTGGTCCTCAAGGCGAAGGGGGCGGCGACCACGGCGGCGACGATGAAGCGCAGCAGCACCATGTGGGCCGCGTCGGTCTCGCGCAGGATCAGCTTGCCCAGCGGGAAACCCAGGCCCCAGAGCGTGCCGGCGAAGATCAGGGCGAGGAAGGCGACGCGTTTCATGGGGGCCTCATGGCGTATCCGCGGCCGCCTGGCGAGAGGCGGCGCGGCCTCGATATCGCCCAGCTGCGTGTCAGGGGCTGTCAGCAGGGCCCACCGGAAGATGAAATTTTTGAAAGACGGCGCGTCGCGGCCTTGGAGCAACGGGATCAAGTGATTGATTTGCATGCACTTCGTATCAGCTCTCCTGGCAACGCTTCATTCGTGTAACATTGTTCACATCTTCAGACATTTTCGCGCCACAACCGCCCTCAACCTAGGCCGCAGTTCGTTTCCACCCCTTGCGATGGAGATCGCCATGCGTCTCGTCCTGAAGTCTCTCACCCTCGCCGCCGGCGCGGCCCTGGCGGCCGGCGTCGTCGCCGCCTCGGCCCAGCCCGCCGCTCCGCCGCCGCCGCCCGCGCCGCCGGAAGCGCCCGAGCCTCCGCCGCCTCCGCCGAGCTTCGACCACATGGTGTTCCGCGACCGCATCGGGCCGGTCCGCATGCACCAGAATCCGGAAGCCCGCGCCCAGCGCCTGCGCGACGTGCTGCAACTGACCGACCGCCAGGACGGCGCGCTGAAGGCCTACATCGCCGCGACTGGTCCTAGGGAGCGCCCTGAGCCGAGGCCGGCCCGCGACGAAAGCGCCAAGGACAAGGCGCCGCCGACCGCGCTGGAACGCCTCGACGAGCAGGCCGATCGCATGGCCAAGGTCGCCGCCGACCTCAGGGGCCGCGCCGACGCCACGCGCAGCTTCTACAACGCCCTGACGCCCAGCCAGAAGAAGGCCTTCGACGCTCTCGGCCCGGAAGTGACCGGCGCCCCGAACGTCACTGTCCGCCGCTTCGAGACCCGGGGTCCAAAGGCCGGTTTCGGCGAACGCCGGGTGATCATCCAGCGCAAGTCGGGCTCGTAAGCGCGCGAGACGATTGCGGGCGTCCTCAGGCCGATCTAAGTCAAGGTCGATGGGCGCCCGCAACCACAACAAGAACCCGTTCGATTTCCTGGCCAACCCCGAGCGGTTCATGGCCTTCTCGCGCTGGGCCGCGCCCATGTTCGGCGTGATCGCCGGCGTGCTGGCGGTGGTCGGCCTGATCCTGACCTTCACGGTTCCCGAGGACTACCAGCAGGGCGACACGGTGCGGATGATGTTCATCCACGTGCCGGCGGCCGTGCTGGCGATGTTCGTCTATCTGTGCCTGGGGATCGCCAGCTTTCTGGCCCTGGTGTTCCGCCATGCCCTGGCCGATGCGGCCGCCCAGGCCTGCGCCCCGCTGGGCGCGGCCTTTACGGTGCTGGCCCTGGCCACCGGCTCGCTGTGGGGCAAGCCGATGTGGGGAACCTGGTGGGTGTGGGACGCCCGCCTGACCTCGGTGCTGGTGCTGCTGCTGTTCTATCTCGGCTATCTGGCCCTGCGCGGGGCCATCGACGACGAGCAGAAGGCCGCCCGCGCCGCGGCCATCCTGGCGCTGGTCGGCGTCATCAACCTGCCGATCGTCAAGTTCTCGGTCGACTGGTGGAACAGCCTGCACCAGGGCTCCTCGACCCTGTTGGCCAAGCCCGAGAACCGGCTGCCGGCGGTCTATGCCTGGCCGATGCTTGTGATGCAGCTGGCCTATCTGTCGGCGTTCGGGTCGCTGTGGCTGGTGCGGATCCGGGCGCTGGTCTGGCGGCGCAAGGCGCGCAGCCTGGCGCTGAAGGCGGCGGAGGCCTGATCCCCTGATGAGCTTCGATTTCGACGCCGGCAAGTACGCCGTCTATGTCTGGCCCGCCTTCGCCCTGACGGCGGTGGTGTTCGGCTGGATGATCGTCGACAGCCTGGCCGCCGCCCGTCGCTGGCGCGCCGAGGCCGAGCGCCGGCAGGCCGAGGATCCCCGCCCGTGAAGCGCTGGCTGGCCTTCTCGCCGCTGATCGTGCTGGCGGCCCTGGCGGTGCTGTTCGCCGGCTACGCCCTCAAGCGCAATCCGCAGGTCAGCCCCGACGCCCTGGTCGGCAAGCCGGTTCCGGCTCTTTCCCTGCCAGACCTCGACAGCGGAACGCCGTCGCCGGTGCGCAGCGAAGGTGACGGGCCGATGCTGGTCAACTTCTTCGCCTCCTGGTGCGCCCCCTGCGAGGTCGAGCATCCGCAGCTGATGGCGCTGAAGGCGCGTGGCGTGCGGATCGTCGGCGTCGCCTACAAGGACGCGCCGGCCAATACCGAGGCGTTCCTCGGGCGGCTGGGCGATCCGTTCGCCGCCCGGCTGGTCGATCGCGACGGCCGTGCCGGCGTGGAGTTCGGCGTCACCGGCGTGCCCGAGACCTTCGTGGTCGACGCCCAGGGGCAGGTGGTGGCCAAGCATACCGGGCCGATCACGCCGCAGGATCTGGACGCGCTCGTTTCCAAGCTGCGTTGAAGCGTCGCGCACTTTCCGGCTTAGAAGCTCGTTAACCACGCTCGCGCACTCTGCATTAACCATGCTATCAACCGCGTCATGAGCACCGTTCGTCCCACCGGCCTGCCCGCCGTCACCGCCAGACCCTCGTCGGGCGCCGTGACTCCGGCTGGCCAGTCGCGCGCGGCGGCGTTCTTCCAGGCGGCGGTCAGCGACGCGACCAGCGCACGCCCCACGGCCTCGCCGATGACCGTGCAGCTCCAGGCCCAGACCGAGCCCCAGGCGCGCCGTACCGTGCCGCCCAAGGCCTTCACCGCGCCGACCGAGCAGCCGCAGAAGATCCTGCGCCCGGGCTCGCTGCTGAACATCCTAGTCTGAGGCTTCCTTCTCCCCTTGCGGGAGAAGGTGTCGGCGCTAGCCGACGGATGAGGGGTTTCTCAAACGCAAGACGCCGCGAAAGCTGATCGGCTTTCGCGGCGTCTTGCGTTCGTGCGAGCCCTCACCCGACCCCACTCCGTGGGCCACCCCCTCCCGCAAGGGGAGAGGGATCGTGAGCCCTACAGCGGCGGCGGGGGCGGGGCGAGGATCTCGCGCTTGCCGGCGTGGTTGGCGGCGCCGACGACGCCTTCCTTTTCCATCCGCTCCATCAGAGAAGCTGCACGGTTGTAGCCGATCTGCAGGCGGCGCTGGATGTAGCTGGTCGAGGCCTTGCGGTCGCGGGTGACCACGGCCACCGCGTGGTCGTAGAGGTCGTTGGCCCCGCCCTCGCCGGCGAAGGCGCCCTCGATGGCCTCTTCCTGCTCCTCGTCGCCGCCGGCGGTGACTTCCTCCAGGTACTGGGGGATGCCCTGGTCGCGCAGGAACTTGGCCACGGCCTCGACCTCGCCGTCGGAGACGAAGGGACCATGCAGGCGGGTGATGCGGCCGCCGCCGGCCATGTAGAGCATGTCGCCCTGGCCCAGCAGCTGCTCGGCGCCCTGCTCGCCCAGGATGGTGCGGGCGTCGATCTTCGACGTGACCTGGAAGCTGATCCGGGTCGGGAAGTTGGCCTTGATCGTGCCGGTGATGACGTCGACCGACGGACGCTGGGTGGCCATGATCAGGTGGATGCCGGCGGCGCGGGCCATCTGGGCCAGGCGCTGGACGGCGCCTTCGATGTCCTTGCCGGCCACCATCATCAGGTCGGCGACCTCGTCGATGACCACGACCAGGTAGGGCATGGCCTCGGGACGGATCTGCTCGGTCTCGTAGATCGGGCGGCCGGCGTCGTCGAAGCCGGTCTGCACGGTCCGTTCGAAGTGCTCGCCCTTCTCGAGGGCCTCGTTGGCCTTCTCGTTGTAGCCGCCGATGTTGCGCACGCCGATCTTGGACATGCGGCGATAGCGGTCCTCCATCTCGCGGACGGTCCACTTCAGCGCCACGACGGCCTTCTTCGGATCGGTCACGACGGGGGCCAAGAGGTGCGGGATGCCGTCATAGACCGACAGTTCCAGCATCTTGGGGTCGATCATGATGAAGCGGCACTTCTCAGGAGGCAGCTTGTAGAGGATCGACAGGATCATGGCGTTGACGCCGACCGACTTGCCCGAGCCGGTGGTGCCGGCGATCAGCAGGTGGGGCATCTTGGCCAGGTCGGCGATATAGGGCTCGCCGCCGATGGTTTCGCCCAGGGCCATGGGCAGGATCGAGCTGGCCTTGTCGTAGTCGGCGCTGGACAGCAGGTCGCGCAGGTAGACGGTCTCGCGCTTGGAGTTCGGCATTTCGATGCCGATGGCGTTGCGGCCCTGGGCCACGGCCACGCGGCACGAGATCACGCTCATCGAGCGGGCGATGTCGTCGGCCAGGGCCACGACGCGGGCGGTCTTCACGCCCGGGGCCGGCACCAGTTCGTACATGGTGACGACCGGGCCGGGACGGATCTGGTCGATCTGGCCCTTGACGCCGAACTCGGCCAGCACGCTTTCCAGCAGGCGGGCGTTCTGGCGCAGGGCGCCCTCGTCGAACTCCGACGAGCGCGGCTTGGCCTTGGCCAGCATGGCCAGTTCCGGCAGCTGGAAGCCGTCCTCGTCCTCCTCGAAGTCGAAGGTCTTCTGCTGCTCGCGCTGTTCGCGGTTGCTGGACGGGGCCGGAGCCTTGGGCTGGCGGATCGACAGCGGGCGGGCCTCGAAGCTGGGCGCGAAGTCGTCGTCGTCCTCGACCTGCGGCGGGGCCGGACGGGCGGCCTTGGCGGCGCGCGGCGCGGGCTGGGGGGCGACGACCATGCCGTCTTCGTCGTCGGCAGGGGCAGGCGCGCGGGCGGCGCGGCGGGGCGCGGAAGCCTGGGACTCGTCGTTGTCGATGGCGTCCATGGCCTCGCGCACCGGACGGCGCGGAGCGGCCTTGGGACGCGGGGCGCGAACCGGCTCAGGCTCGCGTTCCTGGCGGGGCGCGCGTTCGCGCGGCGCGGTCAGGCGGGCGACCAGCGACAGGACGCTCTCGGGATCGACGCGGCGCACGCCCAGGGCGTAGCCGACGCCGATCACCGCGCCGACCAGCAGCAGCAGGGCGGCGATGACCCGGGCGCCGGGGATGTGGGCGAAGCTGAAGATCCCGGCCAGCAGGTTCAGAAGGCCATCGCCCCAGAAACCGCCCAGGCCCTTGGCCAGCGGCCATACGGCGGGCTTGGCCAGCACGGTCAGGAAGCCGGCCAGGGCCATGAGGCCGGCCACGCCGACGCCGGCGCGCACGCGCAGCTCGCGGCGGTGGGCGTCGGGGTCGGGCTGGGCGGTGCGGGCCAGGCCGAACACCAGCATCATGATCGCCGCCACCCAGCCGGCCAGGCCGAGGGATTGGACGACCACGTCGGCGATCACCGCGCCGGCGCCGCCCAGGGCGTTGCTGGCCGGCGCGCCGCTGACGGCGTTGAAGCTGGGATCGGCGGCGTCATAGGTGGCCAGGGACAGCAGCAGGCCCGCGCCCAGAACGGCCAGGACGCCGCCCCGGAACCGGGCCGTCCACGGCTGGTCCCAGCCGTAGCGCACGGCCTCCCAGACCAGCTCCACATTCGATCGCCGCGCAACTCGCGCCATGAACCACTCCGAAGCACTTCGAATGCTACCTTGTGGCCCCAGATGGTTAAGGGGCGTTTACCGAGATCGGGATCGAGGGCCCTCTGGAAACAAAGACTTAGTGTCGCAGGTCGTCACGAGAGCTTCATGGAACCGGAGTCGCTGGACGTGCATTCAGTCATCGTATCCCCCTAGTAACATCCCCTCTGACTTCGCGGCCCGGACGGCGACGCCCGGGTCGTTTTTCGGCTTCGAGATGCTCCCCCTGAAGGGGGAGCTGTCGCGGAGCGACTGAGGGGGAAGTTGGTGCGGAGGTTCGGAAGCAACTTCCCCCTCCGGCCCTTCGGGCCACCTCCCCCTTCAGGGGGAGGATCTTGGGCTACAGAATATACCGGCTCAGATCCGCGTTCGCCGCCAGGGCCCCGACCCGCTTGTTGACGTAGTCGGCGTCGATGGTGACGGTTTCGCCGCCGTGGTCGGTGGCGGTGAAGCTGATCTCTTCGACGACCTTTTCCATGATCGTCTGCAGGCGACGGGCGCCGATGTTCTCGACCGAGGCGTTGACCGCCACGGCCGCGTCGGCCAGGGCGTCGATGGCCTCGTCGGTGAACACCAGGGTCAGGTTCTCGGTGGCCATCAGGGCCTGGTGCTGGCGCAGCAGGTTGGCTTCCGGCTCGGTGAGGATGCGGCGCATGTCGTCGCGCGACAGGCCCTTCAGCTCGACGCGGATCGGCAGGCGGCCCTGCAGTTCGGGCAGCAGGTCCGACGGCTTGGCCACGTGGAAGGCGCCCGAGGCGATGAACAGGATGTGGTCGGTCTTCACCGGTCCGTACTTGGTCGACACCGTCGTGCCCTCGATCAGCGGCAGCAGGTCGCGCTGCACGCCTTCCCGGCTCACATCCGCGCCGCCGCGCTGCGAGCTGCTGGCGACCTTGTCGATCTCGTCGAGGAAGACGATGCCGTGGTTCTCGGCCAGGGCCAGGGCTTCCTGGGTGAGCGCTTCCTGGTCGAGCAGCTTGTCGCTCTCTTCGGCGATCAGCGGGGCCCAGGCGCCCGAGACCGTGGTCTTGTGGGTCTTGGTGCGACCGCCGCCGAACGACTTCATCATCTCGCCGAGGTTCAGCACCGAGGCGCCGGGCTGGCCGGGGATCTCGAACATGCCGCCGCCGCCGTTGTCGGCCAGGGTCAGCTCGATCTCCTTGTCGTCGAGTTCGCCGGCGCGGAGCTTCTTGCGGAAGCTGTCGCGGGCGGCCGTAGCGCCGGGACCGGTCAGGGCGTCGAGGATGCGGTCCTCGGCGGCGGCTTCGGCTTTCGCCTTCACGCCCGAGCGGCGCTTGTCGCGGACCATGGCCAGGGCGCTTTCGACCAGGTCACGGACGATCTGGTCGACGTCGCGGCCGACATAGCCGACCTCGGTGAACTTGGTGGCCTCGACCTTGAGGAACGGGGCCTGGGCCAGCTTGGCCAGGCGCCGGGCGATCTCGGTCTTGCCAACGCCCGTGGGGCCGATCAGCAGGATGTTCTTGGGGGTGATCTCGTCCTGCAGGTCGGCCGGCGTGCGGCGGCGACGCCAGCGGTTGCGCAGGGCCACGGCCACGGCGCGCTTGGCCTCGGCGTGGCCGACGATGAAGCGATCCAGTTCGGAGACGATTTCGCGGGGGGAGAACTCGGTCATGTGTCGTTGATCAGGGTCTCGAAGATCAGGCGCCAGCCTTCGGCGCGTTTCTGCCACACGTGCATATAGTGCGCGGCGACGGGTTTGTTATCGGGTCCGCTCCAAGTCGCCTCGCCGTGGGTCCAGACGAGGTCGCCGGCGCCGGACGCGCCGCCGCCCTGCGGACGCAGGGCGATCGAGGCCGGGTGCAGGGCCAGCCGGGCCGAAAGGTCGTTTCCGGCCAGGGCCTTGGCGCTCCTGGGGCCCAGCAGCCAGGCGTCGGCGGTCAGCACGGCCTTGTAGGCGGCCGGGGCGTTCGTGGAGGCGGCCGAGGCCAGGGCGGCCTCTGCGTCGCGGGCCTCCTCGAAGCCCTGGGCCTGGGACGCCGCGCCCCCGGGAGACAACGGCCCGACCTGGGCGGCGGCGTCGGGACCGGGGGCCTTGCCGGGATCGGCATCGGCGCCGCCGTCATAGACCCACTTCCATTCGCCATCCGCGCCCTTGCGCCAGATGGTGGCGTAGTAGCCGCCGCGCCTGTCGTCGATGCTCCAGGGGCCAAAGGACAGGCCAAGGTCGCCCGAGCGGGCGATCACCACCTTCTGCGGCCACCAGAACAGCTTGGGCTCGTTCGTCCCGGGGCGCTTCTCGTAGAGCTCGCGGGCGTTGACCGGCCCCGGCGCGAAGACGATGGCGTCGTCGGCCATGTGCTTGAGGAACGAGCCCTTGATCCCCAGCGCCAGGCCGTCGGCCGCGAAGGCCCGCTCGGCGGCCTCGATGGGGGCGGCCGAGATGTCCTGGGCGATGGCCGGTCCGGCGATGGCGGCGGCGATCAGGGCGGGGGGAAGGATCTTGAGCATGGTCGGTCTTCCCGCTGAGCCGAAATCCCCGCCCTTCGACAGGCTCAGGGTGAGGATTTCTACTGCGAGGCTGGAATTAGCCCTCACCCTGAGCTTGTCGAAGGGCGAGGGCGGCGTCCACCCGCCCTACAGCCCTTCGACTGTCAGGTTGCCGTTGGTGTAGACGCAGATCTCGGCGGCGATGGCCATGGCGCGGCGGGCGATCTCTTCGGCGGTCAGGTCCTGGTCGATCAGGGCCTTGGCGGCGGCGAGGGCATAGTTGCCGCCCGAGCCGATGGCCGCGACCGCGCCGCCGCCGGGGCTTTCGCCCGGCTCCAGCACGTCGCCGACGCCGGTGACGGTGTAGATGGCGTCCTTGTCGGCGACCAGCAGCATGGCTTCCAGGCGGCGCAGGTAGCGGTCGGTGCGCCAGTCCTTGGCGAGATCCACGCAGGCGCGGGCCAACTGGTTGGGATACTGCTCGAGCTTGGCCTCCAGCCGCTCGATCAGGGTGAAGGCGTCGGCCGTGGCCCCGGCGAAGCCGGCGACGACCGCGCCTCCGGCCAGGCGGCGGACCTTGCGGGCGTTGCCCTTGACGACGGTTGGGCCCATGGAGACCTGTCCGTCGCCGGCGATCACGGTCTGGCCGTTCTTGCGCACCGCGAGAATGGTGGTGCCGTGCCAGTCGGGGAACGAGTTCGAGCTTTGCATGGCTTCGCATGTGGCGAGGCCGGCCTGGAGGGTCAAGCGCCATGAGCTTTTCCGAACGCGAAGTCGAGCGCTACGCCCGCCACCTGGTGCTGCGCGAGATCGGCGGACCGGGGCAGCAGAAGCTGAAGGCGGCCAGGGTTCTGCTGGTCGGCGCCGGGGGTCTTGGCGCGCCCGCGGCCCTCTATCTGGCGGCCGCCGGCGTGGGGACGATCGGTATCGCCGACGCCGATACGGTGTCGCTGTCGAACCTGCAGCGCCAAGTGCTCTATGCCGAGGCCGACGTCGGCCAGCCCAAGGTCGAGGCGGCCGCGACGCATCTGGCGGCGCTGAACCCGAACGTTGCGGTGGTCCCCCACCCCGTCTGGCTGGATGCGAGCAACGCCCGCGAGATCGTGCGCGGCTACGACATCGTGCTGGACGGGACAGACGACTTCTCCACCCGCTTCGCCGTCAGCGACGCCTGCCTGGCCGAGGGCAAGGTGCTGGTCAGCGGGGCGCTGGGGCGGTGGACCGGCCAGGTCGGGGTGTTCCATGGCCAGCCCTGCTATCGCTGCCTGGTGCCCGAGATCCCGCCGGACGCCGAGACTTGCGCGCTTGTCGGCGTGGTCGGGGCGCTGGCCGGGGTGATCGGCGCGATGATGGCGCTGGAGGCGGTGAAGGTGATCGCCGGGGCCGGAAAGCCGCTGTCGGGGCGCTTGCTGATCTACGACGCCCTGGCGGCCGAGACCCGCACGGTGCGCATCGGCGCGGATCCTGGATGCCCGGCCTGCGGGGCATAGCGCCGTTCGGCCAAAACCTTGTGCCTACGGGGCTTTACGGGGTCGAGCCGGCGGATCGTTTGGTCTAGGTTGCCGGCCGCCGGTCCCGGCGGACCTCCCCCTCGCCGCCGGTCGGCCAAGGGAGAAAACCGATGACCACCTCTCGCATCGCCCACCCCGGCCTGGCCGCCAAGGTCATGAGCGCGCAGGACGCCGCCGCCCTGATCGAGCCGGGCTCGACCGTCGGCATGAGCGGCTTCACCGGCTCGGGCTATCCCAAGGCCGTGCCGCTGGCCCTGGCCGAGCGCATCGAGACGGCCCACGCCGCCGGCGACAAGTTCCGCGTCAAGGTGTGGACCGGCGCCTCTACCGGCCCGGAGCTGGACGGCGCCCTGGCCAAGACCGACGGCGTCGAGTTCCGCCTGCCCTACAATTCCGACCCCATCGCCCGCGAGAAGATCAATCGCGGCGAGATGGAGTATTTCGACATGCACCTCAGCCAAGTGGCCCCGATGGCCTGGCAGGGGTTCCTGGGCCCGCTCGACACCGCGGTCGTGGAGATCGCGGGCATCCGCGCCGACGGCTCGCTGATCCCGTCCTCGTCGGTGGGCAACAACAAGACCTGGCTGGACCGCGCCTCGAAGATCATCCTCGAGGTCAATCGCTGGCAGAACCCGGCGCTGGAGGGCATGCACGACATCTACTACGGCACCGCCCTGCCGCCGAACCGCGTGCCGATCCCGCTGGTCAAGCCGGACGACCGCATCGGCGAGGCCTATTTCCGCGTGGATCCCAGCAAGGTGGTGGCGGTGGTCGAGACCGACGCGCCCGACCGCAACCTGCCCTTCGCCGCGCCCGACGCCTCGGCCCTGGCGATCGCCGGCCACCTGCTGGAGTTCTTCGCCCACGAGGTGAAGATGGGCCGCCTGCCCCCGTCCCTGCTGCCGCTGCAGTCGGGCGTGGGCAACATCGCCAACGCCGTGCTGACGGGCCTCGTCGACGCGCCGTTCGAGAACATGACGGCCTATACCGAGGTGATCCAGGACGGCATGCTCGACCTGCTGGCCGCCGGCAAGCTGCGCATGGCCTCGGCCACGGCCTTCTCGCTGAGCCCCGAGGCCGCCGCCGGCCTCAACGCCGACATGGCAAGCTTCCGCGACAAGATGATCCTGCGCCCGCAGGAGATTTCCAACCACCCCGAGCTGATCCGGCGCCTGGGCTGCATCGCCATGAATGGCCTGATCGAGGCCGACATCTACGGCGCGGTGAATTCGACCCACGTGATGGGCTCGCGCATCCAGAACGGCATCGGCGGCTCGGGCGACTTCGCCCGCAACGCCTATGTGTCGATCTTCATGACCCCGTCGACGGCCAAGGGCGGCAAGATCTCGGCGATCGTCCCGCAGGTCAGCCACGTCGACCACATCAACCAGGACGTCCAGGTGATCGTCACCGAGCAGGGCCTGGCCGACCTGCGCGGCCTGTCGCCCAAGCAGCGGGCCCGGGTGATCATCGACAACTGCGCCCACCCCGATTTCAGTCCGGCCCTGGAGGACTATTTCCAGCGCGCCCAGCTGGGCGCCTACGGCCGCCAGACCCCGACCCTGCCGGGCGAGGCGCTGTCCTGGCACCAGCGGTTCATGGAGACGGGCGACATGCGGGGCTGAGGGGCCGATGTGTGGTCCTCATCCTTCGACAAGCTCAGGATGAGGACCAATTCAGGCCCGGCGGATCTATCGAAAACCTCACCCTGAGCTCGTCGAAGGGCGAGGTTTTCGTATCCGGCGCCGCCCTACGCGAACCCCTTGCGGATGTGCTCGATCGACTTGGTCAGCACCAGCTTCCAGTTGTCGTCCGACCAGTCGCGGTGGCCGACGCCCTTCATCTCGATGTGCTCGCAGGGCTGGCCGGCGGCCTTCAGGGCCTTGGCCATGATCTTCGACTGCTTGGGCGTGACGATGGTGTCCTCGGTGCCGTGGATCAGCAGCACCGGGGCCTGGATCTCGGCGGCGCGTTCCGAAGGCGAGGCGGCGAGGAGCATGGCCTTGTCGGCCTTGGGATCGCCGATCGTCTTGCACCAGTAGGCGTAGGCGTCGGAATCCGAGCCGTCTTCCGAGCGCGAGAAGGCCAGGCTCTCGACGAGGTCGGCGTCGCCGGCGATCGAGACCACGGCCTTGTAGAGTTCGGGCCGGCGCACCGCGCCCATCAAGGCCGCGTAGCCGCCGTAGCTGATGCCGCAGATGGCGACGCGGGCCGGATCGGCGACGCCCGAGGCGATCACCTGGGCCACGGCGTCCTCGACGTCCTCCTGCATCAGGTCGCCCCAATGCTTGCGGCCGGCGTTGGCGAAGGCCTTGCCATAGCCGCCCGAGCCGCGGAAGTTGGGTTGCAGCACCAGCCAGCCCTGGGCGGCCAGCGCCTGGGCGAACAGGTCGAAGCTCAAGGTGTCGCGCACCTCGGGCCCGCCGTGCGGCAGCACCACCATCGGCCGGGGCTTGTCGGAGGCGATCACCGGCGTCGTCAGGTAGGCGGTGATCGTCTGGCCGTCGCGGGTCTTGACCGGCAGGGCCTTCATCGGCGCCAGGCGCTCCTGCGTCAGCCACGGGCGCTTGTCGCCCAGCAGGCGCAGGTCCTTCCTGTCGAGGTCGTACAGCCAGAAGGCGCCCGGATGGCGCGGACCGCTGACGAAGAAGATGAAGCGCTTGTGGTCGGCGCTGACGTCGAAGGGGCTGACGTTGCACTCGTCGCCGAAGTAGGCGTTGATCCCCTTGTAGTGGGCCGCCAGCTTCGGCTCGAGGAAGCGGTGGTTGCTGCGGTCGTCGCTGACCGAGATGCTGAGCGCCTTGTAGCTTTCGTCGACGAATACGCCCTGGATGGGCCGCTTGTCGTCATGCGAGACGACTTCGCCGACGGTCATCGACTTGGTGTCGAACCGCCGGATGGTGGGCATGTCGGCGCCCTCGTCGGTCGACAGCATCAGCAGCACGCCCGGCTCGGGCGTCGGGGCCACGAACTCCAGGTCCGACAGCTTCTTCAGTTCGTTGCGGCGGACCTTCTTGTAGAGCTTCCACTCCTTTTCGTCGGGCGCGCGGGCCATGACGCTGACCACGGTGCCGCGGGCGTTGGAGTCGTAGCGGATCACCGGCACGCCGTTCTGGGTGTACCAGCCGTCGGTCGACGGAGACCCGCGCTCGAGATGGACAGCCTCGCCGGTGTAGACGTCGACCACATAGAGGGTCTCGCACTCGGTGACGGTGTCCCAGATCTGCATCAGGATCCGCTTGGGGTCGGTGTTCATCCGGTCGACCACGTTGGCCAGATTGAACTGCCGCTTCATCACCCCTTTCTGGTTGTTGAACAGCACCACCGGGTCGCGGCCGTCGGCGCCGATCGCCAGGATCCGGCGCACGGGGATCGGGATGAACTCGCCATAGAAATAGAGGCCCATGGGGTGGCCCTTGGCGTCCTTGGTCATCCGCACCCAGATGAGCAGGCGCTCCTCGTTGGCCCACTCCACCTGGTCGACGACGGTCTCGCCCAGCTGCACCGGCTTGATCGACTCGTCGCTGCCGGCGGTCTCGTAGAAGATGATCAGGGCGGTGGTCTTGTCGCCCTTCTTGCGCTCCACGAGGATGGCCACGCGCGAGCCGTCCGGCGACAGCGCGGTGTCTAGCACCTCGGCGCCCTGCAGCAGCTCGTCGACACTGGGCGGGACAATGACGGCCCTGTCGGTCTTGGCCTCGACCTTCTTGGCGTCGGCCTTTTTCGCGTCGCCCGTCTTTTCGCCCGACTTGTCATCTGCGGCGAAGGCGTGGTCGATGGCCAGCGGCGCCGACGAGGCGGCCGCGATCATGAAACGGCGTGTAAGCAAGGCGGCGGCCCCCCGGTCGCACTGAGACTACAGGCGCGGGACCTCAATTTCCCCGCGACCTCACAGTCGTGAGTTTCCACGAGCTTTGCAATTGGAAGATGCGATCGCCCCGGACCGCGATCACAGCATGGCGGGGATCACGCGGTCGGGCGGCCGGTGGCCGTCCATGAAGGTCTTCACGTTGACGATGACCTTCTCGCCCATGTCGATGCGGCCTTCGACCGTGGCAGAGCCCATGTGCGGCAGCAGCACCACGTTGGGCAGCTTCAGCAGCTTGGGATTGATGGCCGGTTCGTGCTCGTAGACGTCCAGGCCCGCGCCCGCCAGCTCGCCCCGGGCCAGCATGTTGGCCAGGGCCCCTTCGTCGATGACCTCGCCGCGGGCGGTGTTGACGACGATGGCGTGCGGCCGCAGCAGCTTGAGCCTGCGGGCCGACAGCAGGTGGTAGGTGGCCGGGGTGTGCGGGCAGTTGATCGAGATGATGTCCATCCGGGCCAGCATCTGATCGAGGCTTTCCCAGTAGGTGCAGCCCAGCTCCTCGGCGATGCGTGGGCTGACCGGCTTGCGGTTGTGATAGTGCACCTGCATGCCGAAGGCCTTGGCGCGGCGGGCCACGGCCTGGCCGATGCGGCCCATGCCGACGATGCCCAGGCGCTTGCCCCACAGGCGGCGGCCCAGCATCCAGGTCGGCGACCAGCCCTGGAACTCGCCGGCCTTGACCACCTCGGCGCCTTCGACGACGCGGCGGGCGGCGGCCATGATCAGGGTCATGGTCAGGTCGGCGGTGTCCTCGGTGAGAACGCCCGGCGTGTTGGTGACGATGATCCCCCGCGCGTTGGCGGTGGCGACGTCGATATTGTCGACCCCGGCCCCGAAGTTGGCGATCAGCTTGAGCCGCTCGCCGGATCGCGACAGAAGGCGCGAGTCGATGCGATCGGTGATCGTCGGCACCAGTACGTCGGCCCGTCCCATGGCCTCGACCAGCTCGTCGGCGGTCATCGGCTTGTCGGACAGGTTCAGTTCGGTGTCGAACAGTTCGCACATGCGCGTCTCTACCGGATCGGGCAGCTTGCGCGTGACGACGACTTTGAGCTTGCGGGCAGGCATGGGCGGTCCGAAAAGCCTTTCCCTGACGGGCGTTCGAAATCTGTAGCAAAGGGGCCGGAAGCGGCCAAGCAACATGCCGGTGAAATGCAAACATCGTTCGCTGGGCGGATTGGCGCTGGGCGCTTTCGCGGCCACGGCCCTGCTGCCGGCGAGCCCGGCCCTGGCCCAGGCGCCGGCCAATACGCCGTCCGGCCTGCCGGTGCCGCGCTACGTCGTGCTGAAGTACGGCGAGGTCAATGCGCGCCAGGGCCCGGACGAGCAGCACCGCCTGCTGTGGATCTACAAGGCCAAGGGCCTGCCGGTGCAGGTGGTGGCCGAAACCCGCGAGTGGCGGCGGATCTGCGATCCCGAAGGCGGTCTTGCCTGGGTGCACAAGCGCACCACCGACGGTCGGCGCACGGCCATGCGGGTGCAGGACAGCCCCCTGCCCCTGCGCGCCTCGCCCAAGCCGGAGTCGCGGATCAGCGCCTACCTGGCCGGCCGTTCGATCGCCAATCTCGACAAGTGCGAGAAGGGCTGGTGCCGTCTGAAGGCCGACGGCGCGTCGGGCTGGGCCCCGGAAGGCGAGATCTGGGGGGCGAGAGAGACCCTGCAGTGCCTGGAAGGACGCTGATTTACGCCCATTTCGGGGGCGCTCTCACCAATTGTCGCCGAATGTAACATTGAGGCCCGCCCCGGCGCCGTGCTAGGGGCGTTCGCATGCAAAAGAGCGCCTACACCTTCGAAGAGCTCCTGGCCTGCGGCCGGGGCGAAATGTTCGGCCCCGGCAACGCCCAACTGCCCGTGCCGCCGATGCTGATGTTCGATCGCATCGTCCGGATCGAATCCGAGGGCGGCAAGTACGGCAAGGGCTATGTCGAAGCCGAATTCGACATCAACCCGGACCTCTGGTTCTTCGGCTGCCACTTCATCGGCGACCCCGTCATGCCCGGGTGCCTGGGCCTGGACGCCATGTGGCAGCTGGTCGGCTTCTTCCTGGGCTGGTCGGGCGCGCCGGGTCGCGGCCGCGCCCTGGGCGTGGGCGAAGTGAAATTCACCGGCCAGGTGACCCCGGACGTGAAGAAGGTCGTCTACAAGATCGACCTCAAGCGCGTGATCATGCGCAAGCTGGTCATGGGCATCGGCGACGGCGTCATGGAAGCCGACGGCAAGGTGATCTACGAAACCAAGGACCTCAAGGTCGGCCTGTTCACGGCCGAACAGATGGCGGGTTGATCCAACCGACAGGCCGGCCGTTCTGTTCAAGGAGCCGGCTCCGGCGATCGGGGAGAAAGAGGTACTGATATGCGTCGCGTCGTCGTCACGGGACTGGGCGTCGTCTCGTCCATCGGCAACAACGCCAACGAGGTGCTGGCTTCGCTGCGCGAGGCCAAGTCGGGCGTGGTCGCCGCGCCGGAGTACGCGGAACTCGGCTTCCGCTGCCAGGTGCACGCTGCGCCCCGGATCGAATGGGAAGGCCTGGTCGATCGCCGCGCCGCCCGCTTCCTGGCGCCCGGCACGGCCTACGCCCACATCGCCATGGAACAGGCGATCGCGGATTCCGGCCTCGAGGAGAGCGACATCTCCAACGAGCGCACGGGCCTGATCGTCGGTTCGGGCGGTCCGTCCACCCGCGTCATCGTCGAGGCCGCGGCCACGACGAAGGAAAAGGGTCCCAAGCGGATCGGTCCGTTCGCGGTGCCCAAGGCCATGAGCTCGGGTCCGTCGGCGGTGCTGTCGACCTGGTTCAAGATCCGCGGGATCAACTACTCGATCAGCTCGGCCTGCGCGACCAGCGCCCACTGCATCGGCGCGGGCGCCGAGCAGATCCAGCTGGGCAAGCAGGACATCGTCTTCGCCGGCGGTTGCGAGGAGCTGGACTGGACCCTGTCGAACCTGTTCGACGCCATGGGCGCCATGAGCACCAACTTCAACGACCGCCCGGCAGTGGCCAGCCGCGCCTACGACAAGGACCGCGACGGCTTCGTGATCGCCGGCGGCGCCGGCATCGTCGTGCTCGAGGAATACGAGCACGCCAAGGCGCGCGGGGCCAAGATCTATGGCGAGCTGATCGGCTACGCCGCCAACTCCGACGGCTACGACATGGTCGCGCCGTCGGGCGAGGGCGCGGCCCGCTGCATGAAGCTGGCCATGGCGCAGGCTGGCGGCCGGACCATCGACTACCTGAACCCGCACGGCACCTCGACGCCGGTCGGCGACAGCAAGGAGATGGGCGCTGTGCGCGAGGTGTTCGGCGACAAGGCGCCGCTGATCTCGTCGACCAAGTCGCTGACGGGCCACAGCCTGGGCGCGGCCGGCGCGCAGGAAGCGATCTACTCGATCCTGATGCTCAAGAACGGCTTCGCCGCCGAGAGCGCCCACATCGAGAACCTCGATCCGGAGTTCGCCGACCTGCCGATCCTGCGCGAGCGCGCCGACAAGCCGCTCGACACGGTGATGTCCAACAGCTTCGGCTTCGGCGGCACCAACGGCACGCTGATCTTCGGCCAGGCCGACTGAGCCTTTTCCAGACACGCCGGGGCAGGCGGGTTCCGAAGCGGAAGCCCGCCTGCTAACCAGCGATCCAAGATCCAAGGAGCCGACCGATGGCCGACGACTACGCATTCCCCAAGGGCGAGCTGATGGCGGGCAAGAAGGGCCTGGTCATGGGCGTGGCCAACCACAACTCGATCGCCTGGGGCATCGCCAGCCAGCTGGCCGCCCAGGGCGCCGAGATGGCCTTCACCTACCAGGGCGAGGCGCTGGAGCGCCGCGTGCGCCCGCTGGCCGAGAGCATCGGCGTCAACACCCTGATCCCGGCCGACGTCACCGACGACGCCTCGATGGACGCGGCCTTCGCCGCCGTCGAGGAGAAGTTCGGCACGCTCGACTTCGTGGTCCACTCGGTGGCCTTCGCCAACAAGGACGAGCTGAAGGGCTCGTTCGTCGACAACACCACGCGTGAGGGCTTCCTCACGGCCATGAACATCTCGGCCTTCAGCTTCGTGGACGTCGCCAAGCGCGCCGCCAAGATCATGCCGAACGGCGGCTCGCTGATCACCATGACCTATCTGGGGTCGGAGCGGACCATCCCGAACTACAACACCATGGGCGTGGCCAAGGCCGCCCTGGAAGCGGCGACCCGCTACATCGCCCGCGACCTGGGCCCCAAGGGCATCCGCGTCAACGCCATCTCGGCCGGCGCCATGCGCACCCTGGCTCTGGCCGGCATCGCCGGCGGCCGCGGCATGATCGCCCAGGGTCGCGCCTTCAGCGCCATGAAGGAAGACACCTCGATGGAAGGCGTCGCCGGCGCCGCCCTGTGGCTGGTCTCGGACCTGGGCCGCTCGACCACGGGCGAAGTCGTCCACGTCGACGCCGGCTTCCACATGATGGGCATGCCCGACGAAGCCGAGGGCTGATCCCCTTCCCGATCCCTCTCCCCTTGCGGGAGAGGGTGGCCTCGCGGAGCGAGGTCGGGTGAGGGGGCGCACTTACAGAAACGCCGCGACAGCTGATCGGCTGTTGCGGCGTTTTGTGTTTGAGAAACCCCTCATCCGTCGGCTTTCGCCGACACCTTCTCCCGCAAGGGGAGAAGGGGGTCAGGGCGCATAGGCCCGCATGAACCGCGCCGCCGCGGCCGCCGCCAGGGCGTCGAACTGTTCGGGGGTGCGGTCGGACGGCAGGCGAAGCAGGGCGCGCAGCTGGCTGTGGCCCAGCACCATGCCGGCGAAGAACTCGGCGGCCTGTTCGGGTTCGTCGACGGCCAGGCGGCCAAGCTTCGTTTCTGTCTCAAGGAAGGCGGCCAGCTGGCGGCGGGTCTGGCGGGGGCCGGCCTCGAACACCTCGCTGGCCACGTCCGGCATCTCGCCCGCGCCCTGGATGATCACCCGCAGCACCGAATAGCCGTTGGTGGTGATCACCGTCTCCAGCATCGAGCGGGCGAAGGCCTCGAGCGCTTCGCGCGGATTGTCGATGGCGCCAGGTTCGCGCAGCGGGGCGGTGATGCGGGCCACGCGGCGGGCCATCAGCGCCTTCACCAGCTCGGCCTTGGAGCCATAGTGGTTGTAGACGGTCTGCTTGGAGACCCCGGCCCGGCGGGCGATCTCCTCCATCGGGGCCGAGAGGCCGCGCTGGCCGATCACCTCGACGGCGGCGTCGAGGATGGCCTCGGTCTTGGCGACGTCGATCTGTCCGGCGATCCTGGGCATCAGTGGGCGTCCGAGGGGGGCGGGGGGATGACCTTGGGCGGGGCGGCCAGCAGGCTGACGGCGGCGGCGACGAAGCAGCCGTAGGCCAGCAGGGTGAAGCTGTCGCCGAAGGCCAGCACCGTGGCCTGCTGGTTCATCATGTTGCCGATCGCCTTGCGGGCCGCGCCGTCGGGATCGCTGACCCCCAGCTGCTGCATGCGCGCGGCCAGGCCGGCCATCATCGTCGCCGCCTCGCCGCCGTTCGCCACCTTCGACGACATGTCGCTGAAGTAGAGAGCCGTCTGCTGCGTGATGCTGGTGGCCAGCAGCGCCAGGCCGATGGCGCCGCCGGTGTTGCGCGACAGGTTCACGAGGCCGGAGGCGTTCTTGACCATGTGCTGGGGCAGGGTGCTCATCGTGATCTGCTGGGTCGCGATCATGGCGATCATGACCCCGACGCCCCGACAAGCCTGGACCCCCGCGAATTCCCAGAAACCCCAGTTTTTGGTCACGCCGTGGGCCATATACATGCCCCAGCCCGCGAGCAGGAAGCCGATGCACATCGGGATGCGCGGATCGACCTTGCGGACGATGCGGCCGGCGATCGGTCCGGTGGCGAACATCGACAGGCCCGACACGACCATGGTCGTGCCCACTTCCGAGGCCGAATAGCCCCGCACGCGGCTGAGGAACTGCGGCAGCAGGAAGGTGCCGCCGAACAGGCTGGCGCCCGAGATCGCGGTCATCATCACGCCGATGCTGAAGTTGCGGTTGGCGAAGGCCTTCAGCTCGACGATCGGGTTCCTGTAGGTCAGCTGCCGCCAGATGAAGACGACGCCGGTGACCACGGTCACGACGGTCAGCCCCAGGATCAGGTCGTCCTCGAACCAGTTCTCCTTGGCGCCTTCCTCAAGCACGTACTGCATGCTCATCAGGAAGACGGCCATGAAGGCCAGGCCCGACCAGTCGAAGCCCTTGGCGAGACTCGGGTCGCCCTTGTCGAAGTCGCCCCACTTGGCGACCGCGAACAGCACCAGGATCCCGGGCGGGACGTTGATGAAGAACAGCCAGCGCCAGGAGAGCCACTCGGTCAGGTGACCGCCCAGGGTCGGGCCGACGGTGGGGGCCAGGGTGACGATCAGGCCCATGATGACGCTGGCGGTGATCCGGCGCTCGGGCGGGAAGGCGGTGAAGGCCACGGCGAACACCGTCGGGATCATCGCCCCGCCGATGAAGCCTTGCAGGGCCCGGGTCAGGATCATCATGTCGATCGACGAGGACAGGCCCGTCGCGACGCTCATCAGGATGAAGCCCAGGCACGAGGCCATGTAGAGACGCTGGGTGCCCCACAGCCGCGACAGATATCCCGACAGCGGGATCATCACGACCTCGGGGATCAGGTAGGCGGTCTGGATCCAGCTGACCTGGTCGGCGCTGGCCCCGACGCCCGCCTGGATCTGCGGCAGCGAGGCCGCGACGATCTGGATGTCGAGGATGGCCATGAACTGGCCGATGACCATGGCCCCGAAACCGAGGAACAGCTTGGTCCAGTCGACCTCGCCCCCGGTCTTGGCGGCGGCGGGCTTGGCGGAAGCGGGCAGGGCGGCGTCGGTCACGACGGCGCGCCCTTAGCGGGCCTGGGTCGCGGTCGAGGCGCGGGCGACCTGCGCCGAACCCTGGCCGGCTTCGGCAAACGAGGCGCCCGAACGGTCGCGGACGTCGACCTTGACCTCGACCGACAGGCCAGGGCGCAGGGCCGCGCCGGCCCCGGTGCGGTCGACGGCGATCTTCACCGGCAGGCGCTGGGTGATCTTGGTGAAGTTGCCGACGGCGTTCTCGACCGGGATCAGGGCGAACTCCTGGCCGGTGGCGGGGGCGAAGCTGTCGACCTTGCCGACGATCTTCTGCTTGCCGAAGGCGTCGGCCTTGATCTCGACCGGCTGGCCGACGCGCAGGCGGGCGACCTGGGTTTCCTTGAAGTTGGCGACCACGAAGCTCTGGCCCAGCGGCACCACCGACATCAGGACCACGCCCGGCTGCACCAGCTGGCCCGGGCGCACGGTGCGGGCGCCGACGACGCCGGCGGCGGGGGCGCGGATCACGGTGCGTTCGAGGTCGATGCGGGCCTGGTCGACGGCGGCGTGGGCGGCGGCGGCCTGGGCCACGGTCTGGGCGCGGGCCGAGCCGAGGGCCGAGGCGGTGCGGCGCTCGGCCTCGAGGGCGGCCTGGGCGCTGGCGACGGTGGCGTCGGACTGCTTGGCGCCGGCGGCCTCGGTCTGGACCTTCTGCTGCGAGACCCAGCCCTGCTTGGCCAGGGAGTCGTAGCGGGCGAGGTCGGCGCGGGCCCGGCCGGCGTCGGCCTGGGCGCTGGCGACGCCCGCCTGGCGCTGCTGGATCAGGGCCTGCTCGAGAATGGCCTTGTCGTCGACGCCCTTGATGGCGGCGTCGAGGGCGGCGGCGTTGGCGATCGCCTGGTCGAGCTTGGCCTGGAAGGTCGAGGGATCGATCTTGGCCAGCACCTGGCCGGCTTCGACGCGCTGGTTGTCGGCGACCAGGACCTGGGCGACATAGCCGGTGACCTGCGGGCTGACCGACACGGTGTCGGCCTGGACGAAGGCGTTGTCGGTGCTCTCGAAGCGCTGCTTGTCGACGTACCACAGCACGCCGCCGGCCAGGATGGCGACGCCGGCGACCCCGGCCACCAGCAGCGGAACCAGCTTCTTCTTCTTCGTCTCGGCCATGGCCAAATCCTGAAAGGAGGTAGGCGTCCGGCGGATCAATGTTCGCCTGTCGGACGCGACGGGGGATAAATGGACGATTTCGTCCAAAAATCAATCCGCCGTCGCCGCGTCATTGTGCGGCGCCGCAAAAACCCCCGTAGCGGGGTGGTCCGCCGGCCTCAGTCGAGGGCGTTGCGGCAGGCCGCGGCCATGGCCAGGGGGCTGAGCGCGATGGCGGCGGCGCTGTAGGCCAGCAGGAACAGCAGGCCGCCCGTCCACGGCAGGCCGCCGGTCAGGGCGTCCAGCGCGCCCGCCCCGAAGATCACCGGCGGGGCGTAGAGCGGCAGGACGATGACGGCGACCAGCAGGCCGCCACGCTTGCTGCCCAGCGATAGGGCGGCCCCCAGTCCGCCGAGGAACGAGAAGGCCAGGCCCCCGGCCAGGGCGCAGACGAACAGCAGGGGCATGATCGCCGGCGAGGCGCCCAGGGCCACCGCCGCAACCGGGGCGGCCAGGGCCAGCGGCGCGCCGGCCGCCAGCCAGTGGGCCAGGCACTTCGCCGCAGCGACCGCCTCCAGGGGGGCGGGACCCAGAGCCATCAGGTCGAGCGCCCCGTCCTCGAAGTCGCGCTCGAACAGCCGCTCCAGCGAGAGCAGGGCGGCCAGCGCCAGGGCCAGCCAGGCGATGCCGGGAGCAAGGCTCGCCAGCCGCTCGGGCGCGCGGCCGGCGGCCAGCGGCAGCAGGGTGACGACGCAGGCGTAGAAGGCCAGGGCCAGCAGCGGCCCGCCGCCCCGACCCCAGGCCAGGGCGAACTCGCGCCGGAAAAGGACGCCGAACCCTCTCATGCGCCGATCTCCACCAGATGAGCGGGGACGGGCAGGGGGTCGTGCACGGCGGCCAGCAGCATGCCGCCCTTGGCCAGGTGCTCGGCCAGGATCTCGCCGAAGGCGGCGCGGTGGGCGGCGTCCAGCGGGGCCATCGGCTCGTCCAGCAGCCACAGGGGGCGAGGGCTGGCCAGCAGCCGGGCCAGGGAGACGCGGCGGCGCTGGCCGGCCGACAGGCGGCGGACTTCCAGGTCGAGCAGGCGGCCCAGTTCCAGCCGCTCGACGGCGGCGCGGGCCAAGGCCTCGGTCCCGCCGGTCCAGCGGGCCTGGAACAGGAGCTCCTCCCAGGCGGTGCGGGCGCTCTTCAGGCCGTCGTGATGGCCGGCCAGGTGCAGGTGGTCGGCGCGGGCGGCTTCGGCCTCCAGTATCCGCCCTTCGGAGCTTTCGAAACCGATGGTTCCGGCCTGGGGCCGCAGCAGGCCGGCGACAGCTCGCAGCAGGCTGGTCTTGCCCGCCCCGTTGCGGCCCGTCAGGGCCACGGCGTCACCGTTTTCGAGGTCCAGATCGAGCCCCGAAAACAGGGTCCGTTCGCCCCGCGAGAGGCTCAAACCCTTTATGCGAACGGCTCTCATCATTGGAAGTCCATGCCGCGCGCATGGACGTTGTGGGTAACCGGCGCTAAGAAGCGCTCGGCCGTCACCCTCCGCATTGGATGGGGCGTACGCGGCGCGAGGATGGACGCTGTGGGTCCGCCTCGATCGCGCGATCCCGGGAGTGGTTTTCCGGCGGCCGTGAACAGAGAAGGGATCCTTCCAAATGGCGTCTGTAGACAGCCTCAAAACCCGCCGCGAACTCGTCGTCGGCGGTAAGACCTACGTCTATTACAGCCTTCGCGCCGCCGAGGAAGCCGGTCTGGCCGGCACGGGCTCGCTGCCCGTCTCGATGAAGGTGCTGCTGGAAAACCTGCTGCGTTACGAAGACGGCGTCTCGGTCAACGAAGCCGACCTGAAGGCCGTCGCCAACTGGCTGGAAAACAAGGGCTCGGTCGAGCACGAGATCAGCTTCCGCCCGGCCCGCGTGCTGATGCAGGACTTCACGGGCGTTCCGGCCGTCGTCGACCTGGCCGCCATGCGCGACGCCATGGTCGCCCTGGGCGCCGACCCGGCCAAGATCAACCCGCTGAACCCCGTCGACCTGGTCATCGACCACTCGGTGATGGTCGACAACTTCGGTGACAGCAAGGCCTACGACGCCAACGTCAAGCGCGAGTACGAGCGCAACATCGAGCGCTACCGCTTCCTGCGCTGGGGCTCGTCGGCCTTCAACAACTTCCGCGTCGTGCCCCCCGGCACCGGCATCTGCCACCAGGTGAACCTGGAATACCTGGCCCAGACCGTCTGGACCGCCCAGGTCGACGGTTCGGAAGTCGCCTACCCCGACACCGTCGTCGGCACCGACAGCCACACCACCATGGTCAACGGCCTGTCGGTCCTGGGCTGGGGCGTCGGCGGCATCGAAGCTGAAGCCGCCATGCTCGGCCAGCCGATCCCGATGCTGATCCCGGAAGTCATCGGCTTCAAGCTGACCGGCGCCATGCCGGAAGGCGCGACGGCCACCGACCTGGTGCTCACCGTCACCCAGATGCTGCGCAAGAAGGGCGTGGTTGGCAAGTTCGTCGAATTCTACGGCGACGCCCTGGCCAACCTGACCCTGGAAGACCAGGCGACGATCGCCAACATGGCTCCGGAATACGGCGCCACCTGCGGCTTCTTCCCGATCTCGGCCGCCACCGTGGCCTTCCTGAAGGGCACCGGCCGCGAAGCCGACCGCGTCGCCCTGGTGGAAGCCTACGCCAAGGAACAGGGCCTGTGGTGGGAGCCCGGCGTCGCCGAGCCGACCTTCACCGACAGCCTGGAACTGGACCTCGGCACGGTCCTGCCGTCGCTGGCCGGCCCGAAGCGCCCGCAGGACCGCGTCCTGCTGTCGGACGCCTCGAGCAAGTTCGCCGAGTCGCTGGTCGGTGAGTTCGGCAAGGCCGAAAGCCCCGAGTTCCGCGCTCCGGTGGAAGGCGAGGACTTCGACGTCGGCCACGGCGACGTGGTGATCGCCGCCATCACCTCGTGCACCAACACCTCCAACCCCTCGGTCCTGATCGCCGCCGGCCTGCTGGCCAAGAACGCGGTCGCCAAGGGCCTGAAGGCCAAGCCGTGGGTGAAGACCTCGCTGGCCCCCGGCTCGCAGGTCGTCACCGACTACCTGGCCAAGGCCGGCCTGACCAAGCACCTCGACGCCCTGGGCTTCAACCTCGTGGGCTACGGCTGCACCACCTGCATCGGCAACTCGGGCCCGTTGCCGGAAAACATCAGCAAGACGATCAACGACAACGACCTGGTCGCCTGCTCGGTGCTGTCGGGCAACCGTAACTTCGAAGGCCGCGTGAACCCGGACGTCCGCGCCAACTACCTGGCCTCGCCGCCGCTGGTGGTGGCCTACGCCCTGGCCGGCTCGCTGAAGATCGACCTGAACACCCAGCCGATCGGCAAGGACAAGAAGGGCAACGACGTCTTCCTGCGCGACATCTGGCCGTCGAACGAAGACATCGCCGCCCTGCAGCGCAAGTCGATCAACGAGAAGATGTTCGCCAGCCGCTACGGCGACGTCTTCAAGGGCGACAAGAACTGGCAAGGCATCAAGGTCACCGGCGGCCAGACCTACGCCTGGGAAGGTGACTCCACCTACGTCCAGAACCCGCCCTACTTCCCGAACATGTCGATGACCCCCGCTCCGGTCACCGACATCGTGGAAGCCCGCGTCCTGGCCGTGTTCGGCGACTCGATCACGACCGACCACATCAGCCCGGCCGGTTCGATCAAGACCTCGAGCCCGGCTGGCCAGTACCTGGTCAACAACGGCGTCGAGCCGATCGACTTCAACGGCTACGGCGCGCGCCGCGGCAACCACGAAGTCATGATGCGCGGCACCTTCGCCAACATCCGCATCCGCAACAAGATCACCCCGGAGATCGAAGGCGGCGTGACCAAGCACTTCCCCTCGGGCGAAGTGATGCCGATCTACGACGCGGCCATGAAGTACCAGGCCGAAGGCCGTCCGGCCGTCGTGTTCGCCGGCAAGGAATACGGCACCGGCTCGTCGCGTGACTGGGCCGCCAAGGGCACCAAGCTCCTGGGCGTCCGCGCGGTGATCACCGAGAGCTTCGAGCGCATCCACCGCTCGAACCTGGTCGGCATGGGCGTGCTGCCGCTGCAGTTCATCCAGGACGGCTGGCAGAAGCTGGAGCTGACCGGCGAAGAGCTGGTCTCGATCCGTGGCCTGACGGATCTGGCCCCGCGCAAGCAGCTGATCGTCGAGCTCTACCGTCCGACCGACGGCCGCATCGCCCGCTTCCCGGTGCGCTGCCGCATCGATACGCCGACCGAACTCGAATACTTCAAGAACGGCGGCGTCCTGAACTACGTGCTGCGTAACCTGGCCAAGGCCGACTAAGCAGCGACGTCTTCGGACGTTGAATACGAGACGGCCGGTCCCCCTGGGGCCGGCCGTTTTCGTTCGTGCGAGGGTGCGTCGGGAGGCCGACATCGTTGTCGTGTGGATTTCCTGGCGCCGAAGCGGCCATTTCACGGCCTCGTGAGGGGCGACGCAGCGCTTTCTTGGCTTAAGTGCGCCGCACATGCGTACGGCCTTGATCTCTCTTGTCTCCCTCGTCCTCACGAGCCTCGTCGCCGCCCCGGCCGCGGCCAAGTCGCCCGTGCTGGTCGAGCTGTTCACCGCCCAGGGCTGTTCGTCCTGCGGCAAGGCCAACCAGGCGGCCGCCGAGCTCGCCGAGCGCGACGACGTGCTGGCCCTGACCTACTCGGTCGACTACTGGGACTATCTCGGCTGGAAGGACACCTTCGCCAAGCCGGCCTTCGTCGAACGCCAGCGTACCTACGCCAAGGCCTTCGCCCTGCGTGACGTGCCCACCCCCCAGGTGGTGGTGGCCGGCAAGGTGCAGGCCTCGGGCGCCAAGGCCGAAACCGTCGAGAAGCTGATCGAGACCGCCCACCTGCCGCCGGCTCCTGACATGGAGTTCGTCGGGACGGGCCGCGTCGCCGTCGGTTCGGGCGCGGCCCCGCGCGGCGGGGCCGAGGTGTGGCTGGTGCGCTTTGATCCGCGCAAGCAGGAGATCGCCGTCAAGCGCGGCGACAACCGCGGCCAGACCATCGTCCACCGCAACGTGGTGCGCGAGATCGTCAAGATCGGCGCCTGGACCGGTCGTCCGAAGATGTACCGCCTGCCCGCGCTGGCCAAGGACGACGACCTGGCCACCGCCATCATCGTCCAGGGCGCCAAGGGCGGCCGGGTGCTGGGCGTGCTGCCCCCCGGCGGCAAGAGCCGGTAGGGCCAATTCTCGTCAGCTCTCCGGGATGACGGTTAGAGCGGCGAACTGACCTCAGAGGCGCAAGACCCAGTGACGCTCCACGCAAAAGAAACCCCGCCTCGCCTTAGGGGATGATCGGCGAAGCGGGGTCTTTAGGGGAGGGGATAGAAGATACGCGCCGGTCGAACGGGGCGCCCGCGAGCCGGTGGGCTGGAGGGGCTGTTCAGGATCCCGGACCGCGAGGCGTTCCGATCGACCGACCATGAGACTATCGAGCCGCCGCGCGGCCGGCGAAGGGCGCGATCAGGGTCGTTTCGCGACCGGGTGGGGCGCCTCTGTGGCGATCTTTGCAGTTCCGCAAGCCGAGACCCGAAATGCGAAAAGCCCGCGTGGGAGGGGGCTCCACGCGGGCTCTGCAGTTAAGAGAGGGGTTCTCTTGATTTGGTCTGTCGGCCGACCGGCCCGCGATCAAGGGGGGCTGGGGGGGCTGTTCAGGATCCTGGACCGTGGGGTCTCCGATCAGCCGACACTGACTTTTTCGCCCTCGAACCGGGCGGGCGAACGACCGAAACAAGGTCATTTCGTGGCCTGGCCCAGCTTGGCTTGTCGCTTCGTCGAACGATGTTGCGGATCTGCGACGCTCGCTTAGACGCCTGATTTGGGGTTAGGATTCGTCCATGGCCCTGGACGTTTCCCCTCCCGTCGGCGGCGTCGTGTTCTTCGAGCGGCGCGAGATCGACCAGCTCCTGCGCCTCTACGGCCGGATGGTCGCGGCCGGCGAGTGGCGCGACTACGGCATGGGCGGCGCGAGCGACCACGCGGCCTTCTCGATCTTTCGCCACGCCGCCGAGGCCCCGCTCTATCGCGTCGAGAAGTGGCCCGAACTGGCCCGCAAGCAGGGCCAGTGGCTGGTGCGCGGCCAGGCCGGCATGGTGCTCAAGCGCGGACACGACCTGGCCCAGGTGCTGCGGCTGTTCGACAAGGGCAAGTTCAAGGTCGTCGACTGAACGACCGCCAACGCCCACGAAAAAGCCCCGGCGGAGCGATCCACCGGGGCTTCGTCGTTTGTGCCTGGAAGGCGCCTTAGCGGCGGTCGCCCAGGAAGAACAGCAGGAAGCGGAACAGGTTGATGAAGTCCAGGTACAGGTTCAGCGCGCCGTAGTTGGTGGCCACCGACTTGGCGGCCGCGTCGCCGCCGACCTGGTAGTAGGTCATCTTCAGGTTCTGCGTGTCGTAGGCGATCAGGCCGGCGAAGATCAGCACGCCGATGGCGTTGATCGCGAAGACCAGCGGGCCCGACGGGAAGAAGATCGACACGATCGAGGCCAGGATCAGGCCCACCAGACCGATGATCAGGAAGCTGCCGAAGCCGGTCAGATCCTTCTTGGTGGTGTAGCCGAACAGGCTGAGCGCGCCGAAGGCGGTCGCCGTGATCAGGAAGGTCGAGGCCACGCTGCCGCCGGTATACATCAGCACCACGGTGCCGAGCGACGCGCCGATCAGCGACACGATCGACCAGTAGATCACGCCCGCGGTGCGCGGGTTGATCGACTTCATGACGAAGCTCGAGAACAGCAGGATGCCCAGCGGGGCGAAGGCGATGACCATGCCCAGGAGCGTGTAGCCCACGCGGTTGCCGTTCACCTGGAACAGCAGGTCGCGCACGGGCGGGAACGAGCTGGTCGTCCAGGCGAGGGCGGCCGACAGCAGCAGGCCCAGCGCCACCTTGTTGTAGACGCCGAGCATGAAGGTGCGCAGCCCGGCGTCAACCGACATGTCGACGCGATCCGCCGGGATCGTGCGCGCATAGTCGCGGTTGAAGTCGTTCATCGAAAGAAACCCTTATTCCAACGTCCCCGAGGGGACACGTGTGAAATATCGGATCGAATGGCCTTCTACGCAAGGCTTCAAGCGGGAAGACGATGGGCGCGCGGATGTATCAAAGTGTGTCTGGCTGGCCGAGGTTTGGGTTCGCCTTGTGCGCGCGACGTCCTAAATAGGCGGGCAAAGCCAAGCAGGGGACTTCATGGACTACGTCGAACTCGGCCGCACCGGCATCCAGGTCTCGCGCTGCTGCCTGGGCACCATGACCTGGGGCTCGCAGAACAGCGAGGAAGAGGCCCACGCCCAGATGGACTACGCCCTGGGCCGGGGGGTCACCTTCTGGGACACGGCCGAGATGTACGCCAGCCCGCCCACGGCCGAGACGCAAGGCAGCACCGAGCGCTACATCGGCAGCTGGCTGGCCAAGACGGGGCGTCGCAAGGACATCGTCCTGGCCTCGAAGGTGGCCGGGCGCGGCTCGGCCTTCGGCGGCCTGCCGTGGATGCGCGCCGACGGCGCCAGCACCCGCCAGACCAAGGCCCAGATCGACGAGGCCGTGGAAGGCTCGCTGAAGCGCCTCCAGACCGACTATCTCGACCTCTACCAACTGCACTGGCCCGACCGCGCCGTGCGGGTGTTCGGCGGCCAGACCTACAAGGACTATGACGACGACTACGCGCGCTTCGGCGACATCCTGGAAGCGCTGGACGCCCACGTGAAGAAGGGCTCGATCCGGGCGCTCGGCGTCTCCAACGAGTTTCCGTGGGGCGTGATGAAGTTCCTGGCCGAGAGCGAAAGCCGTGGCCTGCCGCGCATCGCCTCGATCCAGAACGCCTATCACCTGGCTAACCGGGTGTTCGAATACGGCCTGGCCGAGATCGCCATGCGCGAGCAGGTGGGCCTCCTGGCCTATTCGCCGCTGGCCCAGGGCCAGCTGACCGGCAAGTACCTGGGCGGAAACCTGCCCGAGGGCTCGCGCAAGGCGCTCTACAACCGCATGCAGCGCTATGAGGGTCCCGGCGCGATCGAGGCCTTCACGGCCTATGTGGATCTGGCCCGCCAGAACGGCCTGGATCCGGCCCAGCTGGCCCTGAAGTTCGTCGACGCCCGCCCGTTCGTCACCGCCACGATCATCGGCGCGACCAGCATGGACCAGCTGAAGACCGACATCGACGCCTTCGACGTGGAATGGACCGACGAACTGGAAAAGGTGGTCAACGCCATCCACGCGGCGCGGCCGAATCCTTGCCCGTGATCTGAGCCAGGGACCTCCCCCCTGTGGGGGAGGCGATCGCGAAGCGATCGTGGGGGGAGAGATCGGCCAGCGGTTCTAAAGCTGAAAACGGCCCCCCTCCGGCCCTTCGGGCCACCTCCCCCAGAGGGGGAGGATCTCTGACGCTAAACCACCCCTCGCGCCTTCAACTCGGCGACCTTCTCGGCGCTCATCCCCGCTACCTGCGTCAGCACGGCCTCGGTGTGCTCGCCCAGCGTGGGTCCTGGCCAGCGGACGCCGCCAGGGGTGTCGGTGAGGCGGGGAAAGGCGTTCTGCATCTTCACCTGGCCAAACACCGGGTGGGGCACGGAGACGATCGACTCGCGGGCCTGGAACTGCGGGTCGGCCAGCATTTCGGGCGCGCGGTAGATGCGGCCGGTGGCCAGGCCCGCGGCTTCCAGCTTCGGCAACAGGTCGTCGATGTCCTGGTCCAGGGTCCAGGCGGCGATGCGGGCGTCGAGCTCGGCCTGGTTGACGCCCCGGGCGGCGTGGTCGCGATAGCGGGGGTCATCGGCCAGGTCCGGCCGGCCCATCAGGTCGCAGAGACGCTTGAACAGGGTGTCCTGGTTGGCGCCGATCAGGATGAGCTCGCCCGACTTGGTCGGATAGACGTTGGACGGGGCGATGCCGGGCAGCACCGCGCCAGAGCGCTCGCGGATGTAGCCGGTCAGGTCGTATTCGGTGATCAGGTTCTCCATCACCGTCAGCACGCTCTCGTAGATGGCCGCGTCGACCACCTGGCCCTTGCCGCTGGCGTGGCGGGCGTGCAGGGCCATCATCACGCCCAGGGCGGCGTTCAGGCCCGACAGGCTGTCGCCGATCGAGATGCCGGCCCGGGCCGGGTTGCGGTCGGGCTCGCCGGTGATGTGGCGCAGGCCGCCCATGGCCTCGCCGACCAGGGCGTAGCCGGCCCGCTTGGCGTAGGGGCCGGTCTGGCCGAAGCCCGAGACGCGGGCCATCACCAGGCCGGGATTGGTCTTGGCCAGGGCGTCGTAGCCCAGGCCCCACTTCTCCAGCGTGCCGGGACGGAAGTTCTCGACCACGACGTCGGCCGTGGCGATCAGGTCACGCGCGATGGCGCGGCCCTCGTCGGTGCGCAGGTCGACGGTGACCGACTTCTTGTTGCGGCCGATGACCGGCCACCAGGGCGACAGGCCCTTGGGCTTGGAGCGTCCCCACTGGCGCATCGGGTCGCCGGTCCTCGGGTCTTCCAGCTTGATGACCTCGGCGCCGAAGTCACCCAGCACCTGGCCGCAGAACGGACCGGCGATCAGCTGGCCCATCTCGATGACGCGGACGCCCGCCAACGGCCCTTGGGTCATTTTGTTCCTCTCCCCGATCACGGAACCATCACGCGGCCGTGAACCTTCTTCCTGCCACACGGCGACGCGCGACGCCGACCTTCTTCCACCAGAACAACGCGCAGGGAAAGACAGCCATGACCCGCAAGATTCTCATCGTCGGCGCCGCTTTCGCCGCTCTCAGCCTCGCCGCCTGCGGCCAGAAGGACGAGACCAAGGGCGCCGCGACCCCCGCCGAGCAGGCCGCGACCCCGGACGCCAACCCCGCCGCCACCGTCCCGACCATGGCCGACGAGGCCAAGGCTCCGGACTTCTCGGCCAAGGCCGCCGCGGGCGACACCTTCGAGATCGAGTCGGCCAAGATCGCGCTGAAGCGCTCGACCAACGCCGACGTGAAGAAGTTCGCCCAGGCGATGATCGACGCCCACACCGCCACCAGCCAGGGCCTGAAGGCCGCCATCGCCGCCTCGGGCGCGACCTTCACCCTGCCGGCGGCCCTGCCAGACGACCTGCAAGGCAAGCTCGACGACCTGAACAAGGCCGACGCCAAGGACTTCGACAAGGAGTATGCCGACGACCAGGTCGACGCTCACCAGGCCGCGCTGAACCTGTTCCAGCGTTACGCCCAGGACGGCGACAACGCCGCCATCAAGACCTTCGCCGCCGAGACCGCGCCGAAGATCCAGGAGCACCTGAACATGGCCGAGGGCCTGAAGAACGGCATGAAGTAAGGCTCGCAAGACGCCTGACATGGAAAACCCCCGGCCGGGAGGCCGGGGGTTTTTCTTTGGGTTTCATGCATTTAGCGGGGGAGGTGGCGCGCCGCGGATACGCGGCGTGACGGAGGGGGCGAGGGACGGAACGCGGTGCGCGCCGCCGCCCCCTCCACCACTTCGCGGTCCCCCTCCCCCGTTTCACGGGGGAGGAGTTATTTCCTAATCCGCCGCCTTCACGACGTTGTCGTCGCCGTTGCGGTCGATGACGAAGTTGTACGGGTCGACGCCGGCGAAGCGCGGGGCGACCTTGGTGACGAAGGTCAGGGTCTGGGTCCCGCTGCGGATCGGGCGGCGCTCCATGGCCACGACGTCCTTCTGCTCGAAGCCCTTCTTGCCGGGCTCGGCGGTGAACAGGCCCACGTCCAGCACTTCGTTGAGGGCCGCGTCCGTCTCCTTGCCCCGGCCGTCGGCGTACATCTTCTTGGCCTCGACCACGAGCTTGACGTCGTACCGGCCGTCGGCCCGCTTCTTCACGGTCGCGCTCTTGGTCTTCAGGTCATAGAGCGTGATCTTCTCGAACAGGTCGGTGACCAGGGCCTGCTTGTCGGGACCGACCTCGGCGCGGAGGATCCGCAGAAAATCGAGCGTGGTCGGGTAGGGCGCGCCCTTGAAGCCGTGGTCGGCGATCAGCTTGCGCAGCACCCGGTTGACCGTCTCCTCGCCCACCTCATGCTGCAGCCGGTACATGACCAGCGAGCCCTTGCGGTAGTGGATGTAGCCCTGGTTCTCGACCCGGGCCAGAGGCTGCTCCTCGAGCACGTCGCCGCCGCGCGAACGCAGGTAGCTGTTGAGCTCGAACTTCAGGAACTTGCGGATCTGGGCCTCGCCGTACATCCGCTTCATGACCATCAGGGCCGAATACTGGGCGAAGGTCTCCGACAGCATGGTCGAGCCCTGCTGGTCGGCGCCCAGCACCTGGTGGGCCCACCATTGGTGGCCGATCTCGTGCGCGCCGACATAGGTGACCATGTCGATCTTCTCGGGATCGCGGTAGTCGGCGATGAAGAACATGCTCTCCGACCACGGGATGGTGCCGGCGAAGGCCTGGGCGAAGTCGGCGTAGGCGGGGAATTCCTGGAAGCGCAGCTGCTTGAACTGATAGGGGCTGAACTGCTCCTGGTAATAGTCGAGCGAGGCCTTCATCGACCCGCGCATGCGGTCGATGTTCCAGGCGTGCTGCGGGTCGTAATAGACCGCCAGGTCGATGCCCTTGTAGGTCTCGCGCGAGACCGCGTAGCGGGCCGACTGGATCGACAGGAACGGCAGGATCGGCGCGTCGGCGACGAAGCGCACGGTGCGGCGCTCCAGGTTCCCCGACTTCCACACCCGCTCCGAAGCCTTGCTGCCCGGCGCGATCGGCGTCTGGTCGGCGTCGGTGGTGACGGTGATGTCGGAGGTGACGAAGTCGGCGTCCTTGCGCAGGCCGTTGAACTGGCGGCTGGCCACGTCGCCCAGCTTGGCCATCCGCAGCTCGGGCGGCAGGCCGTACTTGCGGCGCTTGGCGCGGTCCTGCAGCAGGCCGTCGCGGCTCATGCCCAGGATCGGCGCGATCTCCATATTGTTGAGGAAGGTGCCGTTGGCGACCACGCGGCGCTCGTTGTCGCTGTTCTTGAAGCCCTTCTGGCTGCGCTCGGTGATGAAGCTCATCCGGCGGGTCTCGCCCGGCGCCAGCGGGGTGTCGAAGGCGAAGATCCGGTAGTTGAAGCGCTCGAAGGTCTGCTTGGGACGCGCGCCCTCGATCGACAGGGCCCGCACGGCCAGGTCGCGGTCGAAGCGGACGTGGATCTCCTTCAGTGGCGCGCCGGTCTTGTTCTGGATGACATAGGCGCCGCGGGTCACCGCCCGGGGCTCGCCCGGATAGAGGTCGACGTCCAGCTTCATGCCGGTGATCTTGGGCTGGGGCGCGGTCTCGTAGCGCAGCAGCGCCTTTTCCATGTCCGCCGTCCAGCGCTCGTCGTCGAGGTTGGTGCGGTATTCGTTCCAGACGTTGGTGTTGACGAAGATGAAGCTTCCCAGGCCGGCGAAGGCCAGGAAGACGACGCCGAACGCCAGGCCGTTGGCGCCGCGCAGGCGACGGGGCAGGCGGCGCAGGCGCGGCAGCAGCCGGGTCTCGGTCCCGCGGCGCCACAGGGCGTAGGACAGCACCGCCAGCAGCACGGCGAAGGCGCTCCAGTAGGCGCGGAACCACCAGGCCCCGATCCAGAAGGCGCCCAGGCGGTTCATGTCCGAGAACGGCATGCCCGGCGAGCCGCCGTAGTTGTAGAGATTGTGCTGGAAGCCGAGGTTCGAGAACGTCACCTGGGTGACGACATAGACCACCATCAGGCCCCAGCCGATGAACTTGTGCGGGCTCAGCACCTGCAGGAACACGGCCAGCACGGCCAGCAGGACCCAGTCGACGGCCTGCGGCAGCACGTACCACAACAGGTACTTGTCGAGTTCCAGCCGGAAGTAGCCGTGGCCCATCTGGCTGACGACGCCGGCGACCACGCTGACCAGCAGGGTCGACAGCAGCACCAGGGCGATGGCGGCGATCTTCGGGGCGGTGAAGGCCCAGTCGCCGACCGGGGTGGAGTCGATGATCTCGTGGGTGCGGCGCTCGCGTTCCCGCCAGACCAGCTCGCCGGCGTAGTAGATGGCGATGATCATCGGGATCAGGCTGAACGAGCCCAGCAGCGGCGCCAGCAGGGCGCGGGTCACCGGGTAGATCTGGCCGCCGTAGCCGTCCGCATCGGTGGCGAACCACAGCGAGCCGGCGGCGTTGAACAGGCCCAGCGCCAGCAGCACGAAGAAGGCCGGGCTCTTGAACACCTGGCCCATGTCGAGGCGGGTGCGGGCGACGAACTGGATCCAGGCGGTGGTGCGGTCGTGGCGCGGCTGGGCCAGGGGCTTGGGGGCCGGCGGCAGGATTTCGACCGGCGGGGGCAGGGCGGTCTTGGACTTCTCGCCCTTGCGGCCGGCCAGTTCGGCGGCCTGGAAGCGGAAGAGGCCGTAGGCGGCCGCCAGCAGGCCGCCCGCCAGCGCGATCACGAACACCCGGTTGAACAGCAGGGCGCCGGTCAGGGCGGGGGTGATGGTGTTGCGCTCGTTGGCGGTCCAATACTTGGTCGCCAGGCTGAAGGCGCCGGTGCCCATCGGCTCCCACAGGGCCGCGGCCTGCTCGAACTCGGGCTTGTCCAGCGCGATGCCGGCTACGACCCACAGCACCAGGAAGCCGATCACGCCGACATAGGTCCACATCATCGAGCGGGTGACGGTGGCCAGGGCGAAGAACAGCGCCGAGGTCAGCAGCAGCGTCGGCAGGGCTAGCACGAAGTAGGCGTAGACATAGGCGTTCAGCAGGTTCGGACCCAGCTTCTCGGGGTCGATCCACGGCATGAACGAGCCGATCAGCATGGCCAGGGGCACGGCCAGGAACGAGATCGCGGCGGCCAGGAAGGCGCCGGTGAAGCGGCCGTACAGATAGTCGAACTTGCGGATGCGGGTGGTGCGCAGGATCGGGCCATAGCCCGTCTCGTCGTCGCGCACGATGACGTTGGCCACGAAGGCCGTCGTCACGAACATGTAGAAGATCGACAGGATCAGGTGGGTCTGGGCGATGGCGAACGGGGCGTTCTTGTGGATCGTCCCGCCGCCGCCGATCGAGATCTGCTCGATGGTCACCGACCCGAAGGTCAGCAGGAAGAACAGGACGGCGACCACCCAGAACACCGGGGAACGCAGCTGGTAGCGGAGCTCGAAGCTCGCGATCTTGCCGAACATGGCGCCTGCCCCCTTACGCCGCGCAGCGGGTGGTGGCGAGGGTCGAGAAATAGACGTCCTCGAGACCGCCGGTGACGGGCGCAAAGCCCGCGCCGGGGTCCTGGTCGGCCAGGACGTGGATGATGGTGCGGCCGCCCAGCAGGCGGGTCGAGATCACCTGGTGGGCCGCCTTGGCGTCCTCCAGCTCGGCCTTGTCGATGGTCTTCTTCCAGATGCGGCCTTCGAGCTGGGCGATCAGGTCGGCCGGGGCGCCTTCGCGCACGATGCGGCCGTCGCAGATGATGGCCATGGCCGGGCAGAGGTCGGAGACGTCCTCGACGATGTGCGTCGACAGGATCACCACCACGTTCTCGCCGATCTCGGCCAGGAGGTTGAGGAAGCGGTTGCGCTCTTCGGGGTCGAGGCCGGCGGTGGGCTCGTCGACGATGATCAGGCGCGGGTCGCCGATCAGGGCCTGGGCGATGCCGAAGCGCTGGCGCATGCCGCCCGAGAAGCCGGCGATGGCCTTGCCTCGCACGTTCCAGAGGTTGACCTGGGCCAGCAGGCTCTCGACGGTGTCCTTGCGTTCCTTGCGCCCGGCGATGCCCTTCAGCACCGCCATGTGGTCGAGCATGTCGTAGGCGCTGACCCGCGGATAGACGCCGAAGTCCTGCGGCAGGTAGCCCAGCACGCGGCGCAGGGCCTCGGGGTCCTTCAGCACGTCGATGTCGCCGAAGCGGATGTGGCCCGAGGTGGGGGCCTGCAGAGTGGCGATGGTGCGCATCAGGGTGGACTTGCCGGCGCCGTTGGGACCGAGCAGGCCGTACATCCCCCGCGGTATGGTCAGGCTGACCTCGTCCAGGGCGCGCACGCCGTTGCCATAAACGTGCGTCAGGTTTTCGATGATCAGCATCGGTACTCGCGGCCCCCGGTCTTGTTAACGCCAACAGTCCCCAACCCGACATGACAAGACGGCGAGAGGCTGGGCAAGTGAAAGAACGTTTAGGCGACCCGGTTCCCGACCAAGACGCTGCTTTTCCGGCGGGGTTCCGGTCGGGCGGTTTTGGGTCTAAGCAGGCGGCCATGACGACCTACGCCTTTCCCCCGCCCGTCCAGCCTTCGGTTCCGGTGGAAGGATCCGAGGCGGTCTTCCCCGTTCGCCGCATCCTGTGCGTGGGCCGCAACTACGCCGCCCACCGCGCCGAGATGGGCGGCGACGAGCGCGATCCGCCGTTCTTCTTCGCCAAGCCGGCCGACGCGATCGCGCCGCTGATGAACGAAGTGCCCTATCCGCCGCGCACGGCCGACCTGCACCACGAGATCGAGCTGGTGGTGGCGCTGAAGTCGGGCGGGGCGAACATCGCCGTCGACGACGCCCTGGACCACGTGTTCGGCTACGCCGTGGGCGTCGACCTCACCCGCCGCGACCTGCAAGGCGCGGCCAAGGCCAAGGGCCACCCGTGGGAAGCGGGCAAGGCCTTCGACTTCTCGGCCCCGATCTCGGCCATTCGCCCGGCGGCCGAGGCCACGTTCGACGGCGCCATCTGGCTGACCGTCAACGGCGTGCAGCGCCAGACGGGCCTCGTGTCCGACATGATCTGGAACATCCCCGAGATCATCGCCGAGGCCAGCAAGCTGTGGACCCTGGCGGCCGGCGACCTGATCTTCACCGGCACGCCCGAGGGCGTCGCCGCGGTGGTCAAGGGCGACGAGATCGCCGGCGAGGTCGACGGCGTCGGCGCCCTGGCCTTCACCCTGGTCTAGAGGGAGCGCGCGGCCGTGACCCTGACGCTGTTCGGCTACTGGCGGGCGGCCGCGCCCTATCGCGTCCGCATCGGCCTCAATCTGAAGGGTCTGGCCTACGACCAGGCGCCGGTGAACCTGCTGAAGGGCGAGCAGCGCCAGGGCGCCTATCTCGACCTCAACCCGCAGGGGCTGACCCCCGCGCTCGCCATCGGCGACGACGTGGTGCTGACCCAGAGCCTGGCCATACTGGAATGGCTGGACGAGGCCCACCCCGCGCCCGCCCTGCTGCCGGCCGACCCGCTGGGCCGCGCCCGCGTGCGGGCCATGGCCCAGGTCGTGGCCTGCGACATCCATCCGCTGAACAACGTGCGGGTCACCGGCGAGCTGGCCGCCCGCGGCCAGGACGAGGCCGCCCGCAAGGCGTGGATGGCCCGCTGGCTGGCCGAGGGCTTCAGCGCCCTCGAGGCCGCCGTCGCCGCTCACGGCGGGACCTATGCCTATGGCGACGCGCCGACCCTGGCCGACATCTGCATCGTGCCGCAGGTCTATGGCGCGCGCCGGTTCGACATCGACCTCTCACCCTATCCGACCCTGGTGGCGGCCGCCGACCGCGCCGCCGACCATCCCGCCTTCGCCGCTGCTCACCCCAGCCTCCAGCCGGACGCCGCCGATGCTTGAAGATCTGAAAACCAACAACGCCAACTGGTCCAAGCGCAAGACCGAGGTCGACGCCGAGTTCTTCAAGCGCCTGGAGAACCAGCAGAGCCCCGAGTACCTGTGGATCGGCTGCAGCGACAGCCGCGTGCCCGCCAACGAGATCGTGGGCCTGGATCCGGGCGAGCTGTTCGTGCACCGCAACGTCGCCAACCTGGCCCCGCCGCAGGACGCCAACTACCTCAGCGTGCTGCAGTTCGCGGTCGACGTGCTGAAGGTCAAGCACATCATGGTCGTGGGCCACTACGGCTGCGGCGGCGTGGCGGCGGCCATCGACGGCAAGCGCCGGGGCCTGGTCGATCACTGGCTGCACCCGATCCGCGAGGTCCACGCCGAGCACCGCTGCGAGCTGGACGCCATTCCGGAAGAGCGCGACCGTCTCAACCGCCTGTGCGAGCTGAACGTTATCCGCCAGGTGCGCAACGTCGCCTCCGACGTCTTCGTGCAGGACGCCTGGGCCCGCGGCCAGAGCCTGGCCGTGCACGGCTGGGTCTATTCGCTGGCCAACGGCCTGGTGACCGACCTCAATGTCGGCATCGAGAGCATCGAGGACTATCACCGCGTGCTGGCCGGCCCGACGGCCGGCGACGGCATCTAGGAGGCAGGAAAAGAGGGCCGCGCCCGATCGTCGCAGTTGGCGGATCGGCGTTCGGTGCTTACTTGTTCGTCACCATCCCCTGCCACGGTGGTTGCATGGACGCCTTTCTCCAGAGCCTGCACAGCCTCGTCGTCGAGCACCGCCTGCTGGTGTGCGCGATCCTGGCGGTCGTCACCCTGCTCGAAGCATTGATGCTGGTCGGGGTGCTGATCCCGATCATGGCGGTGATGCTGACGGCGGGCGCGCTGATCGCCACCGGCTCGCTGCATCCGGTCGAGGTGATCGTCTGGTGCAGCGTCGGGGCGGCCCTGGGTGATGCGATCTCTTACCTGATGGGCCGCCACATGGGCGCCTGGGCCGTACGCCATCCGGTGCTGGCCAAGCACCGCCGCACCGTGGCTCGCGCTCGCCTCTACACCCGCCGCTACGGCGTGCTGGCCCTGGCCGTGGCCCGCTATCTGGGACCGCTGCGGCCGTTCGTGCCGATGGCCGCGGGCATGACCCGCATGCGCGACTGGACCTTCCACGCCGCCAACACCGTCACCGCGCCGGTGTGGGTGGTCACCGTCCTGGCCCCCGGCTATCTGGCCGCGCGCCACCTGGGCTACTGGAAGCCCGATCCGGTTTGGCTGACCGCGATGGTCGTCGGCGGCCTGCTGCTGGTCGCCACCGTGATGATCCTACGCCGCAAGCCCGCGGCGTCGAAGGTCTGAGGCCGGAGGCCACGCGTGGCCCTCGTCCTTCGACAGGCTCAGGGTGAGGGCCATTTACAGGCCTGGGTTTACGGGCCCGAGCTAGAAAAACCTCATCCTGAGCTTGTCGAAGGACGAGGTTTTCGCCCCTAACGCTAAATATCGATCCGCCCTAGCCCGGCGCCCTGATGCGCACCCGGGCGCTGGCCGCCCGGCCCTGGTCGTCGACCACGCGCAGCCGATAGAAGCCCGCCGCCGCAGGACGCCAGACCGGCTTGCCGCCGACCGGATCGTCGGCCAGGGGCTTGCCGTCCACGTACCACGACAGGTTCTCGCCGCCGGCCGCCAGGACCAGGCCGCGCGAGCCCTTGCCCAGCCCCTCGACCTGCACCGTCGCCCCGTCGGGCGGGAAGATCAGGCGCGGGCCCTCGTCGGCGACCGTGCGCAGCTGCTGTAGGGCGCCGGGCGCCGACTTCGGCGCGATCGGGCGCGGGGCGGTGGGCGGCGCGCCCACCAGATCCGCCACGTCGAACAAGGTGGGCAGGGCCGCGTCGCGTCCGGTGAGGCCGCCGCGGGCGCCGCCGTCGGCCCGGCCGGTCCAGACGACGATGGCGTGGCCGCCGACGATCCCGGCCGCCACCGCGTCTCGGAAGCCGTAGGATGTGCCGGTCTTGAAGGCCATGGCCGGTCCACCGCGGGTCAGGGCCGAGGGCGCGCGACCGCGCGGGCCAGGGGCCTCGCGCAGGATGTCGAGCACCTGGCCCACGGCTTCGGGCCGGGCGATGCGGGTTCCGGCCTGGTGTTCGCGGGCCTTGGCATCGTCGACCGTATAGGACAGCGGCTTGACCACCCCGCCGTCGCCCAGGCCCGCATAGAGGGTGACGAGATCGCGCAGCGTGATCCCCGCGCCGCCCAGAGCCAGGGCCAGGCCGGCGGCCTTCACCTCGGCCTTGGGACGCAGCAGCTTGACGCCGCCGGCTTCGAGGCGGGCGGCGAAGGCCTCGGGACCGATTTTCTCCAGGGTGGCGACGGCCGGCACGTTCAGCGAATAGGCCAGGGCCTCGCGGGCGGTGACCTTGCCGTGGAACACGCGGTCGAAGTTTTCCGGCTGATAGTCGGCGAAGCGGGTCTGCGCGTCGTCGATCTGGGTGTCGGGCGCCAGCATGCCGTCGTCGAAGGCGAAGGCGTAGACGAATGGCTTCAAGGCCGAGCCGGGCGATCGCACCGCGCTGGTCATGTCCACCCAGCCGCCGGGCCGGTCGCGGCCGGCCGAGCCGACCAGGGCCCGCACGGCCCGGTCCTTGATCCGCACGACGATGATGGCGGCGGTGGCTTCCGGGCCCTGGCTGGCGGCGACGCTGGCGGCCAGGGGCTCCAGCCGCGCCTGCAGGTCCGGGTCGATGGTGGTCAGCACGCTGGGCTGGCTGGCGGGCGCGGCGGCGGCCTGCTGGCCGGCCAGGTGCCAGGCCATGGCCGGGAAGGGCGCGCGGCGCGGGATCGGCTCGCCCTCGGCCTCGACGGCGGCGACGGTGGTCAGCACGCCGGCGCGGACCATCTTGTCCAGCACCGCGCGGCGAGCCTCGCGGGCGGCTTCGGGGCGTCGGTCGGGGCGGCGGGCTTCGGGCGCCTGGGGCAGGGCGATCAGCAGGGCCTGCTCGCCGTCGGTCAGGCTGGAGGGCTCATGGCCGAAATAGGAGAGGCTGGCGCCGCGCACACCCTCCAGATTGCCGCCGTAGGGGGCGAGCGTCAGGTAGAGGGCGAGGATCTCGTCCTTGCTCAGCCGGCTTTCCAACTGGGCGGCGCGGACCATCTCGATCAGCTTGCTGCCCAGGTTGCGCGGCCGCGGCTCCAGCAGCCGCGCGGTCTGCATCGACAGGGTCGAGGCGCCGCTGCTGACCCGGCCATGCACGATCGCCGAGCCCGTGGCGCGGACCACGGCGATGGGATCGACGCCCAGGTGCCAGCGGAAGCGGGCGTCCTCGACGGCGACGAGGCGCTTGAGAAAGGTCGGGTCGGTGCGTTGCAGGTCGGCGCGCACCCGCCAGCGACCGTCCTCCACCGGCAGGGCGCGCAGCCACGCCCCGCGCTCGCCCAGCACCACCGGCGAGGACCGTTTGGCGCGGCTCATGTCCGGCGGGAAGGCGGCGCTGAGGGCGAACACGCCGACCTGGGCGGCGAGGAAGACCGTCAGAAGTCGCGTCAGCAGAGCGACTTTCCCCTCCCCCTGGATGGGGGAGGGGCCAGGGGTGGGGGTGACTTCGGAGCTGGCAGTGGTCACGGCGCTTCACCTTGAAGCGCTGTCACCCCCATCCCCGGCCCTTCCCCCATCAAAGGGGGAAGGGAGTAGTCAGCGGTCACTGTCCCGCCGCGATGATCGTGCGGCCGGCGTCCGACCGGGCGGCGATGCTCGGGCGGTACATGTCCTTGGCCACGGCGCCGGGCAGGAAGAACTCGCCCGGCGTCACGGCCCGCGCGATGTAGGCCATGGCGAAGGGCTTGTTGCCCTCCAGGTCCATCGCGGCGATGTAGCGGTCGTCGCGGCTTTCCTGGGCGTCCGGCGTCGACAGCTCCCCTAAGAACCGGAACGGTCCGTTCTGGGCGTCGTCGGCGCCGAGCGGAGCCTCGATCTCGAAGCCGGCCGGCAAGGCGTCGTCGACCACCAGGGCGGTCGAGCGAGCCTGCATCGAACGACCCTGGATCAGCACGATCACCCGTTCGCCCTGGCGGATGGCCGAGGGATCGACCGCCCCGCCGCTCATCGTGAACAGGCGCTTGCTCACCGACAGGCCGTTGCTCTCGGCGACCGGGGCCGCGATCGGCGTGCCGCGCACGCTGACCGTCCGCCACAGGGCGCCCTTGCCCTTGTTGGTAAAGCGGGCGTCGGCCAGCTTGCCCACCGCCCAGCGCGGGGCGCCGCCGGCGGCCGGCAGGGCGACGACGTTCTGGGCCTCGATGCTGATGGGGCCGGCGGCCTTCATCAGCTGGTGGGCGGCGTAGAGCAGCTGGGCCTGCTCCTGGGTGTTCAGGGCGTCGGGATCCTTGACCACGTTCTCCAGGCGGCCTTGCAGGCGAGCGGCCACATCGGTCTGGCCGGCCTGCACCGCCAGCGCCGTGACGGCGGCGACGTCGCGCAGCGGGCTCTGGTACCAGTCGTACTCGTCGCGCCAGTTCAGCGAGTTCACCGCCTGGCGCATGGCCGAGCGGGCCCGAGCGTGGTCGCCCATCAAAGCGAGGCCCGCGGCCACCTGGGCCTTGGCGATCGGCTGGTCCTCGTCCTTCATCTGCACGTCGTGCCACCAGCGCAGGCGGGCCAGGTCCCCGCGTCCGGCCTTGGCCAGGACGTAGAGGGCGTAGGCGCTGGCCCGGCGGCGCATGCGCTGGGTGGCCTTGCGGCTTTCGTCCTCGTTGCGGCCCCACCAGGAGGGGTACTCCATCCGGTAGGAGACCGAGGCCCAGCCGTCGGGACGGCTGACCTGGCGCATGGCGTTCAGCGCCTTGTCCAGGGCCTCGTCGGGCACCGCCACGCCCTGGGCCTTGGCTTCCAGCAGGAAGTCGGTGGCGTAGGCGCCCAGCCAGGGGTCGGCCTCGCCGTCGCCCACCCGCCACAGGCCGAAGGCCCCGTCGAGGGTCTGGCGATCCAGCAGGCGGCCCACCGCCCCGGCCAGGGCCGCAGGGGTGCGCTTGAGCTTGGGATCGGTCGAGACGCTCTGGGCGTAGAGCAGCGGATAGGCCGCCGACACCACCTGCTCGGTGCAGCCGTACGGGTAGCGCTGCAGGGCGACAGCGATCGCCGACGGGTCGAAGCCCTTGAACGGCGAGTAGCTGACCTGCAGCGTCACGTCGCCGGCCGCCAGGCCCGACAGCAGCTGGTAGTTGGGGGTGTAGGTCGCGCCGGGCGCCTGAAGTTCGGTGGTGGTGCGCACCACGTCGCCCCAGCCCAGGCGCGTCTGGATCGGATAGTCCTTGGTCGTCGAGAAGTCGGGACCGGTGACCTTGAAGCCGATCTTGCCGATGCCGGTGACGTCGGGCGCCAGGAAGGGGATCTTCTCGGCCACGCGCTGACCCAGGATCAGGGTGATGACTTTCCTGAAGGCGACCTTCAGTCCGCCGGACGCATTGGCCTCGGCGGTGTAGGCGCCGGGCTTGCCCTCGACATTGTGCAGTTCCAGCGTCGCGGTCGGCTTGTCGCCGGGCGACAGGAAGCGCGGCAGGTTGAGGTCGGCCACCACCGGCTGGCGCATGGTCATGGCCTTGGAGCCGGAGCCCACGGCGTTGTCGGTCCAGGCCACGGCCATGATCCGCAGCTCGCCGTTGAAGTCGGCGGGCGGCAGCTTGATCGTCGCCTTGCCGTCGAGGCCGGTCTCGACCACGCCCGACCACAGGGCCACGGTCTTGATCGGCGTGACCGTCAGGCCCTCGCCGCCCAGCTCGTCGCCGCCGAAGTTGACGTTGGCCGGCGCGCCCATGTTCGGGTCGAGCAGGCGGCCGTAGTCGTCGCGGTAGTCGAGCGTCAGGGCCCGCTTGCCGAAGTACCACTTCACCGGATCAGGGCTTTCCTGGCGGGTCAGGCGCAGCACGCCTTCGTCCACTGCCGCCACCGTCACCCGGGCCTTCTGGCCGAAGGACAGGCCCTGCACCTTCAGCGGGATCTCGACCGGCGCCTTGGAGTCGAGCTTGGCGGGGGTGGCGATATCCACCGTCAGCTTGCGGCCCTTGGGCTCCAGCGGCACGTAGACCAGGCCCAGGGCCCGCTTGGGCTTGGGCGAGGCGACCGGGTCGCGCGGCTGGATGACGGTGACCATCACATAGGCCCCGCCGCCCCAGGCGGCGTTGGTCTTCAGCTTCACGGTGGCGCCGTTTTCGCCGACCGACAGGGTCTTGAAGTCGATCAGGCGGTCGGTGGCCACGGCCACCTGGGCCTGGCCGGCATAGGGCGCCTTCAGCGTGATCTCGACGGTGTCGCCCTGGGCGTAGGCGCGGGTTCCGGCCGAGACGCGGACGAAGTCGGGGGCCTCGGCGTCCTTGGCCGGCGAGCCCCAGCCCGACGAGAAGCGCGCGACGGTCTTGGTCCCTTCGGGGCCTTCGATGACCAGGCGATAGTCGCCCCAGCCCAGGCGGCGGTTGATCCGCGCGCTGGCCCCGGCCGACATGTTCAGCGCGCCCTTGGCCACGACGGCGTCGCGGCTGGTGCGCCGCCACTGCCAGCGGCCGTCCTGCTGGAACCAGTCGTAGTTCCAGTTCTCGCTGATCAGGGTGTAGCTGGCGGTGGTCGAGATCTTCTTGCCGGCGGCGTCGACGGCGATCACTTCGAGGCTCACGGGCGGGTCGTCGCGGCCCGAGCCGTCGCCCTGCTCGACCTTGACGCCGTAATAGATCGGCTTGCCGCGGACCTTGAGCTCCAGGCCCTCGCGCACCGGGCGGCCGCCGGGCTCGAACACCGAGGCGGTGACGGCCGCCACCAGGGGCTGGCCGGTGTCGCCGACGTCGCTGGTGCCGAGATTGAGGACCGCGCGGCCCTCGCCGTCGGTGACGGTCGTGCCCAGCTCGATCAGCTTCTCGTCGAAGGGCTCCTTGGCGTCGCCCCACTCGAAGCCCTTGTATTGCGGGAAGGGATCGGTGTCGCGGCGCAGGCGGGCCTCGCCCTGGGTCTGCAGGCCAGAGCCGGGCGCGCCGTAGAGGAAGCGGGCGTTGACCGCGATCTGTCGGGTCTCGCCTATGCGGATCGGCGTGCTCTCCTGGCCGGTGGCGGTGACCGCCAGCCGCTGGGGCGCGAAGTCCTCGACGCTGAAGCTCAGCGCGCCGGACGAGGCCTCGATGCCCTCGATGTGCAGCTCGGCGGTCCAGCGGCCGCGTGGGGCGCTGCGGGGCAGGGCGATGTCGATCGGCACGGCGCCGGCGTTGGCCTGGCCGAACCACCAGCGCTTGAACTCCACGCCCGAGGGGCGCTTGACCAGAATGTAGCCCTTGCGGTCGTTGACCGCCTTGGCCATGCGGTCGCGGATCATCGCCGTCAGGTGCACGGTCTCGCCGGGACGATAGATGCCGCGGTCGGCATAGAGCCAGCCGTCGATGTCGCTGCCGACGGCGCGGCCGCCCTCGCTTTCGGTGCGGCCGCCGACGCCCTGCTTGGACAGGTCCACGGGCGAGCGGTCGAGGTCGAGCACCGACAGGTCGCCCTCGGGGCCATAGGCCATGACCATCTTGGCGCGCTCGCCGCCTTCGCCCTTCAGCAGGGGGCGGGGGAAGCGGACGCGGCCGTCGGCGTCGCTCTTGACCTCGGCCAGGGGCTCGCCGTCGCGGGCGACCAGGGCCACGCGCACGCCGGCGACGGTCTTGGCGGTCTTCAGCGAGCGGACCACGACGTCCAGCGCCTCGGAGCCGTCATAGGCGATCAGCGCCATGTCGGTGAACACGATCCAGCGGCGGGCCTGAGCCGGCGGGGTGTCGCCCTCGCCGTCGGGATCGCGGCCGCCCGAGGCGTCGCGCGCCTTGATAAGATAGGCGCCTGGCTTCATCTCCTTGAGCACCGCGCCGAGCGGGAAGACCGTGGTGGCCTTGGCGCCGGCCGCGCCGTCGACGGAAACTTCGCCCTTCCAGATCCTGCGGCCTTCGTCGCCGGCGCTGTCCTCGCCGTAGTCGCCGGCCCAGTCGCCCTCGCCGGTGGGATCGGGCGCGCTGATCGACTTGCGCACCAGGTTGCGGTCGGACACGCGCCAGACTTCGACGGCCAGCTTCTGGACGTTCATGGTCTCGATGGCGACGCCGTCGGATTCCTCGCGCGGCAGGATCACCCCGTCGCCGGCGAAGCCGACGTAGGGGGGCTTCTCGCCGAAGGTGAAGTCGACGTCGGCGTTGGCGCCGAGGGTCTCGCCGCCCTTGGCGGGCAGGCCCTTCAGAAGGGTGATGCGGCGGTCGGTGAAGCCGACGCCGCCGATGCACAGCTCGTCGCCCTTGACCCGCACGGCCGGGGTGCGGCCGAGGTCGGGCGAGACCATGACGAAGTCGGCATAGGCCTTGGACGGGTCCAGATCGCGGCTCATCTGGATGCAGGCCATGGCCTCGCCGCCGGAGCTGTCGATGCGGGTGCGCCAGACGGCGAAGCCCTCGGGCTTGGGAACGCCGCGCCGGCGGGCATTGGCGTCGCGGGGCTTGCCGAACAGCGACCAGGCCTCGCCCTTGACGGCGGCTGCGCCCGAGGCGGCCTTGGCGCCGCCGCCGAACCAGCCGAGGTCGGCGGTCTTGGCGGCCACGAAGCCGCCGCCGAAGCCGACGACCAGCGCGCCCGCCGCGATGGCGACGGCGGGGGTCTTCAACTGTGACTTGATCCGGGTCCAGACGGAGGTTTTGGCCGCGCCGTCGCCTTGCGGCGTCTCGTCCGTCGACATCCGTCGTCTCTCCCAAACCCGAAGTGATTTGGGGGACTTGAACCTAAGCGCGAGCGGGGGTCAACGGCGTCGCGATAATGGTTCTCAAGGTTTCGCGCGAAGCAACCGGTTACCGCTTCCGGTCAAGCTTCGAAGGCGACCTGGGCGGTGGTCAGGTCGTAGGCGGCCGGCACGATCTTCAGGCGGCCCTGGGCGATCCGCTCGGCCAGGATACCGTCGGCGACCTTGAGGCGCGCGGCGATGTTGCGGGCGTTGCGGCGGGCGGCCGCGTCGTGCAGGTCGGCGGCCTTCTCGCCCTGGGCGTCGAACACCGCCGGCAGGATCGGCGCCAGCATGGCCTCGAAAACGCCGGTGGGGCGGCTCTTGCGGGTGGCGGCGTCGACGGCCGCCCCGACCACGCCGCACTTGGTGTGGCCCAGCACGACGACCAGCGAGGCGCCCAGCGTATCGACGGCGTAGACGATGGCGCCCAGCGCTTCGGGGCCGACGGACGGGCCGGCCGCGCGCAGCACGAAGAGGTCGCCCAGATTGCAGTTGAACAGCAGCTCGGGGGCCACGCGGCTGTCGCTGCAGGCGACGACCACGGCGAACGGCCGCTCGGCCGCGGCCAGCTCGCCGATGCGGGCGACCGATGGCGAGACGAGGCTGGCGCCGCCGCGGGCGAAGGCGGCGTTGCCCTGCTTCAGGCGGCCCAGGGCCTCGTCGGGGCTGATGCTGGGAACGGGCTTGGCCGGCTGCACCTGCACGCCCGAGACGGCGGTCGGGTCCTCGGGCTGCGCGCCCTCCAGCGGCTTGACCGTCTTCAGCGCCTTGTCGAGGGCGGCCTTGTCGCCGGGCTGGGTCGCCAGGGCCTTGGCGGTGCGGCGGGCCTTGGGCTTCCAGACCGGCGGTGTCCCGGTCGCCTGGTAGCCCTCGGCATTAGCCAGGACGGGCGCAGCGAGGCCGGCGGCCAGGCCGCCCAGCAGGATGCGTCGAGAAACCATGGTCGCCCCCGGAAACGATAACAGCGCCGCGACCCTAGGGGCTGGGGGTTAACCGGAACCCAAGCCGGGTTCAGAGCGGCAATTCGACGCGTTTGACCACGGTGCGCATGGCGATCGACGAGCTGACCCGCACCACGCCGGGGATCCGGGTCAGTTCCTGGCTGTGGACGCGCTCCAGGTCGTCGACATCGGCCACCACCAGCCGCAGCAGGTAGTCCGAGCCGCCGGTCATCAGGTAGCACTCGGCCACCTCGCGCACATTGGCCACGGCCTTCTCGAAAGCGGTCAGGGCGCCTTCGGCCTGGGACGACAGGGTGACGGTGACGAAGACGCTGAGCGGCAGGCCCACGGCCCGCTCGTCGATCACCGCGGCGTAGCGGCCGATGACCCCGGCGTCCTCCAAAGCCCGCACCCGGCGCAGGCAGGCCGACTCCGACAGGTTGGCCGCCTTGGCCATGTCCACGTAGCTGGCCCGACCCTCGCGCTGCAGCAGGCGGAGGATCTTTCGGTCGAACACATCAAGCGTGACCGGGGATTTCTTCACCGAATGGCTCCGTTTGCGCAGGATTCCTGCATACCACGTTCTTTGAAGGACGAAAGAACCAAGAAACATGCGAACGTAGAGGCGTACACCAGCGTTAAAGCTAAAAAGCGAGGAAACATCATGCGCGTTGGCGTCCCCTCCGAGATCAAACCGGGCGAACACCGGGTCGGCCTGACCCCCACCGCCGTCCGGGAATATGTCGCCCACGGCCACCAGGTGCTGGTGCAGCAGGGCGCGGGCCTGGGCGCCGGCTATGCCGACGAGGCCTACGTCAAGGCCGGCGCGAGCATCGCCCCCGACGCCGACGCGGTGTTCTCGGGCGCCGAGATGATCGTCAAGGTCAAGGAACCGCAGAAGGTCGAGTGGGAACGCCTGACGCAGCGCCACATCCTCTTCACCTACCTGCACCTGGCGCCCGATCCGGCCCAGACCGAAGGCCTGCTGAAGAGCGGCTGCGCGGCTATCGCCTACGAGACCGTCACGGACGCGAAGGGCGGCCTGCCGCTGCTGGCGCCGATGTCGGAAGTGGCCGGCCGCATCGCCGTGTTCTCGGCGGCCGAGACCCTGCTCAAGCACAATGGCGGCATGGGCCTGCTGCTCTGCGGCGTGCCCGGCGTGCCGCCGGCCCGCGTGGTCGTGCTGGGCGGCGGCGTGGTCGGCTCCAACGCCGCCCGCATGGCCGCCGGCCTCGGCGCCGAGGTCGTGGTGCTGGAACGCTCGATCCCGCGCATGCGCGAACTGGACGACCTCTATCAGGGCCGCATCCTGACCCGCTATTCGACGCTGGACGCGGTGGAAGAAGAGATCCTCAAGGCCGACGTCGTCATCGGCGCGGTGCTGACCGCCGGCGCCGCCGCCCCGAAGCTGGTGCGCCGCGAGCATCTGTCGCGGATGAAGCCGGGCTCGGTGCTGGTCGACGTGTCGATCGACCAGGGCGGCTGCTTCGAGACCAGCCACCCGACCACCCACGCCGAGCCGACCTACACGGTCGACGGCGTCGTCCACTACTGCGTGGCCAACATGCCGGGCGCGGCCCCGCGCACCTCGTCCGAGGCCCTGGGCAACGCCACCCTGCCGTTCGGTCTGGCCCTGGCCGACAAGGGCCTCGACGCGCTGGAGGACAACGTCCACCTGGCGCGCGGCCTCAACGTGCTGGGCGGCAAGCTGACCCATCCGGCCGTGGCCCAGGCCCTGGTCAAGGACTTCGTCGATCCGTTCGGCGTCTGGGGCGGTTCGAAGCTGTAAGTGAGTGATCCTCGCCCTTCGACAGGCTCAGGGTGAGGATCAATTCAAAGGCCGTTGAGTAGAAACCTCACCCTGAGCTTGTCGAAGCATGCCCTCGGGCGGGCCGCGCCAGCGGCGCGACCCGATGGGGGCGAGGTTTCGCCCAGGGCCTTACAACCCCGCCATCTCCTCGATCACCTTCTGCGCCGCTTCGCGCGGATCGTTGGCGGCGGTGATCGGGCGGCCGCAGACCAGGTGGCTGGCGCCGGCCTTCAGCGCGTCGGCCGGGGTCGCGGCGCGGGCCTGGTCGTTCTTGGCGGCCCAGAAAGGGCGCACGCCCGGCGTCACCACCAGGAAGTCCGGACCGCCGATCTCGCGGGCCAGGGCGGCCTCGTGCGGCGACGAGACGATGCCGTCGACCCCGCACTCGATGGCCTGGCGGATACGGCGCTCGACCAGGGCGCGGGCGCTGAAGGCGTAGCCCATCTCGATCAGATCGGCGTCGGTCAGGCTGGTCAGCACGGTGACGGCCAGGATCTTCAGGTCCGAGCCGGCCTTGGCCTTCACCGCCGCCTGCATCACCTGCGGCTCGGCATGGACGGTCAAGAGGTCGCAACCGGCCCCGGCCAGCACCCGGGCCGAGCGTTCCACCGTGGCGCCGATGTCGTGCAGCTTCCAATCGAGGAACACCTGCTTGCCGGCCTTCTTGAGGTCGCCGGCGAAGGCCATGCCGTCGGTGGCCAGCAGCTCCAGGCCGATCTTGTAGAACGAGGCGGCGTCGTCGATACGCTCGACCATTTTCCGGGCGTCGGCGACCGTGGGCAGGTCCAGCGGGATGATCAGGCGCGGATCAGCGGTCATGGTCGAGCTCCGGGTGTTGGCGCGCGAGGCCGCATCGCTCTAGAGAGAGCGACGTTTCCCGCACAGTCATGAAGGTTGAGGACGTCGAATGAGCCAGGCCGAACTCGCCGTCAACTTCTTCGTCGCGCTGTTTGCGCTGATCGACCCGATCGGCAACGTGCCGCTGTTCGCCGCCGCCACCCTCGGCGCGGCCTCGGCCGGCCGGCGGATGGTGGCCGTCTATATCGGCCTCTTCGTGCTGGCGTTCCTGGTGTTCTTCTACTTCACCGGGGTTTCCCTGCTGGAGTTCTTCGGCATCTCGATGCCGGCCTTCCGCATCGCCGGCGGCATCATCCTGTTCATCCTCGGCCTGGACATGGTGCGCGACGACTTCACCACCATGTTCGCCGACGCCGCCGAGGGCGAGACCGAGGTGCTGTCTGCGCGGGTCTACGCCAAGAAGCGGTTCGAGCGGCTGATCGTGCCCTTCGCCATGCCGCTGCTGATCGGTCCGGGCGCGATCTCGACCGTGATCATCTACGCCAGCGAGGCCAAACACCTGGGTCTGGCCGGCATGGCGCTCGGCGTGGGCGTCATCGCGGCGGTGTCTGTGGTGCTGGTCGCCACCTTCTGGGCCGCGCCTGTGATCAGCAAGGTGCTGGGCCGCATCGGCATGAGCATCGTCGTGCGGGTTCTGGGCCTGATCCTCTGCGCCCTGGCCGTGCAGTTCGTGCTGATCGGCGTGGGCGACGCGACGCGTGGGCTGATCCGGGCGGATGCGAAGGCGCCGTACGCGGCGGAGAAGTAGGGCTGATAGTTCCTCCCCCGTGAAACGGTGGCGGGGGCGTGACTGGGCTCGGCGCTTCGTCCCTCGCCCCCTCCGTCATGGCGCTGATAGCGCCGCGCCTCCTCCCTCGCGAAGCGGGGGAGGAGCTTGGTGGCTCAAACTTTCCGGAACTTGCCGCCCTGGCTGGCGATCAGGGCCAGGGCCCATTCGTCGGGAATGATCTTGGCCAGCACGGCGATGGCCTTGTTGGGCGCGCCGGTGACGCAGACCGGGCGGTTGGCCTCGGCGGCCTCGTAGCCGGCGGCGGCGACCTCGTCGGCGCCCAGCCACATCCAGGACGGCAGGCTCTGGCTGACCTGGGCGCGGGTGCCGTTGACGTCGTGGAATTCCGACAGGGTGAAGCCGGGGCAGAGGGCGCTGGCGTGCACGCCGTTGGCCAGGTTCTCCAGGTGCAGGCTCTGGGAGAACTTCACCAGGAAGCTCTTGGTCGCTGCATATAGGGTGTGGCCCGCCGAACCGGGGGCCAGGCCCGCCAGCGAGGCGACGTTGACGATGCGTCCGAACCGGCGCTCGACCATGCCCGGCAGCACCTTGTGGGTCATCTCGCAGACCGAGGTCAGCATCACCTGCAGGAAGGCCGACTGGTCGGCCCAGCTGGTCTTGTCAAAGGTTCCGGGCAGGCCGTAGCCGGCGTTGTTGACGAGGGCGTCGATCTCGCGGCCCTCGGCGGCGATCGCCGCCAGCACCGCGTCGACGCCGCCGGGATCGGCCAGGTCGGCGGCGATCGCATAGGCCTCGACCCCGAAGCGCATCCGGATTTCGGCCGCCAGGGACTCCAGCCGGTCGAGCCGGCGGGCGGTCAGGGCCACGTCGTAGCCGTGGCTGGCGTAGATGCGGGCGAAGGCGGCCCCGATGCCGGCGGAGGCGCCGGTGATCAGGGCGAGGCGGCGGGCCATGTGGTCGAAGGTCCTGCAAGCAAAGCGTCACAGGAGTCGAGCACGCCCGCCGATCCGGTTCAAGCGGGGCGGAGGAACGACCTGGGGGAGGGCGGGGTCGGTCGTTCCTCCGCGAAGGCGCGCCCTCGGGGGAGGGGTAGGGCGCGCCCGATAGCCTGGTTCTTAGGCCGCGTCGCTGAGCGCCGGTTGGGCGCCGCGGGTCCAGCGGACGGCAGCCTCGGCCACGCGCACGCCCAGCAGGCGGGCGGTCTCGCGGTCGCCGGCCGGCGGGGTGATCTCGGGCGAGGCGTTGTCCGACTGGGCGGCGACGCCGACGAACGAGCCCACGCGGTTGATCGTCTCCGGGCCGCGCTCGGCGGCGGTGACGGCCGGCGGGGCGATGCCGAGGTTGATCCAGTTCATGCCGTGCTGGGCGGCCAGGATCGTCAGGCTGGCCAGGGCGTGGCCCTTGTCGCCGGCGAAGCTGTGCGAGTTGGTGAAGCCCGCGGCCAGCTTGTCTTTCCAGCCGCCCGTGAAGAACACGGCCGAGCTGGCGTCGGCGAAGACTTTGAACACGCCCGAGACGTCGCCCATGTAGGTCGGCGCGCCGAACACGACGGCGTCGGCCTCGGTGATGGCGTCGAGGATCGGCTTGAAGTCCTGGGCGGCGCTTTCGATCTGCAGCAGGACCGGGGTCTGGCCGGCGTCGCGGACGCCTTGCGCGACCTTGTCGGCGAGGACGGCGGTGTGGCCGTAGCCCGAGTGATAGACGATGGCGACCTTGGTGGTCATGGCGGTGGTCCCCTCAAGGAGAATGATGTTGCCCGAACAGGAACTGTATCGGTAGCGATTACGTAATGGCGTCCATCGCCGGCGCCAGGGGATCAGCAACAATTTCGGGTGCAGTTTTTCTGCGGGAGGCTTTCAGGTGCGCTCGGGCGAGGGTCGGTTCGCTCTGGAACGTCGGTCCGAAAAGCCTCAGGCGCTCTTCAGCACGGCCTCGCGCTCGGCCGGGTCGGCCAGCAGGTCGGCCACGGAGATGCGCGACAGGCGCTCGGCGGCGGCGGCGTCGGCGGCGATCAGGGCCGCGCGGACGGCGTCGGGGATGCGGGCCCCGACCGGGCAGCCCTTCACCCCGGGCGGGGCGGTGCCGAGATTGGCGCAGCCGTGAACGGCCCGCAGCACGGTGTCGAGGGTGATGTCCTGGGCCGGCTTCAGCAGCCAGGCGCCGCCGTTGGCGCCGGCGCGCGCGCCGATCAGCCCCGCCTTGCCGAGCATGGCGGTGACGCGCCGCACCACCACCGGATTGGTGGGGACGGAGGCCGCGAGTTCGGCGCTGGCCACGGCGCGGTCGGGGCTGAAAGCCTCCTTGTGCGCCAGATAGGCCAGGGCGTGAGCGGCGACGGGGAACTTCTGACTGTCGGACATGATCTTCTGTAAGTCCGGAACGTAAGGGGGGAACGCGTGCGTTGAAACAAAAACCATCAGGCTCGCGGCCTTAAGGTCACGATTGAACCCGGATCGGATTGGGTGTATCGCGCGCCGCTTGATCGATATGGGGCTTCGCGCGAGATTTTCGAGGGCGCGGTCCCGGAGGGATTGAATGGCTTCCGAAGCCTCCGGCGTTTCGAACACTGAGAACGCCTCCGTCGCGGCGTGCGACATTCCCCAGCAAGCGGGCTCCGCCAATGGTCACGGTCCCAAGGGCCATGGCACGTTCGCGCTTGCGCTGGGCTCCGTCGGCGTCGTGTTCGGCGATATCGGCACCAGCCCCCTCTACGCCTTCAAGGAGGCGCTGCATGCGTCGGCGGCCGACGGGGTGACCCGCGCCGAGATCCTGGGCGTGGTGTCGCTGGCCCTGTGGGCGCTGATCCTGGTCGTGACGATCAAGTACGTGCTGTTCATCATGCGCGCCGACAACAAGGGCGAGGGCGGCGTTCTGTCGCTGATGGCCCTGGCTCAGCGCGCCATGGGGCGACGCACCGCGGTGGTGTTCGGCCTGGGCGTGATCGGGGCGGCGCTGTTCTACGGCGACGCGGTGATTACCCCGGCCATGTCGGTGCTGTCGGCTGTCGAGGGCCTACGGACCATTCCCGCGCTTGAGCACAGCATCACCACCGAGATGGTGCTGATGATCGCCACGGTCATGCTGCTGGGCCTGTTCTTCATCCAGAGCCGGGGCACGGCCAAGGTCGGGCAGCTGTTCGGTCCGGTCTGCGCCGTGTGGTTCACGGTGATGGCCGTCCTGGGCGTCTACAACCTGCTGGCCCATCCCGGCGTGTTCCGTTCGATCAACCCCTACTATGCGGTCCACTTCCTGCAGCACCACGGCATGGCCGGCTTCATCGTGCTGGGCGCGGTGTTCCTGACCGTGACCGGCGCCGAGGCCCTGACCGCCGACATGGGCCACTTCGGCCGCTGGCCGATCCAGGCCGCCTGGCTGTTCTTCGTGCTGCCCTGTCTTGCTCTGAACTATCTGGGCCAGGGCGCCCTGGCGCTGAACACGCTGATCGAGGCTGAGCGGGCCGGCGTACCGTTCCCCGAACTGAACTGGTTCTTCGAGATGGCGCCCGACGTGCTGCGCCTGCCGCTGGTGATCCTGGCGGGCGCCGCCACGGTCATCGCCAGCCAGGCGGTGATCACCGGCGCCTTCTCGCTGACCCAGCAGGCGATCCAGCTGGGCCTTCTGCCGCGCATGGACGTGCGCCGCACCTCGGAAACCCAGTCGGGCCAGATCTTCGTGCCGCAGCTCAACACCATGCTGCTGCTGGGCGTGCTGGCGGTGATGTTCACCTTCAAGACCTCGTCGGCCATGGCCCACGCCTATGGCCTGGCGGTGACCGGCACGATGGTGGTGACCACGACCATGGCCTTCATCGTGATGCGTCAGCTGTGGAAGTGGCAGTGGCCGGCGGCTCTGGCCTTCCTGATCCCGTTCATGACGCTGGACCTGGTGTTCCTCAGCGCCAACGCCCTGCGTTTCTTCACCGGCGGCTGGCTGCCCGTGCTGATCGGGGCCGCGCTGTTCACGATCATGGCCACCTGGGTGCGCGGCAGCCAGATCCTCAGCGAGAAGACCCGCCGTGACTCGGTGCCCCTGGCCGACCTGATGGAGATTCTGAGGGCCCGCGCGCCGCACCGCGCCCCCGGCACGGCGATCTTCCTGACCTCCGACCCGGACATGACCCCGGTCGCCCTGATGCACAACCTCAAGCACAACAAGGTGCTGCACGAGCGCAACGTGGTGCTGACCGTGCGCACGGCCGAGACGCCGCGCGTGCCCGAGGAGGACCGGATCAAGACCTTCAAGGTCAACGACGACTTCAAGAAGGTCGAGATCTACTACGGCTTCATGGAAAGCCCGAACGTGCCCAAGGCGCTGGCCTTGCTGCGCAAGCAGCAGGGGCTGAAGTTCGACATCATGGCCACCAGCTTCTTCCTCGGCCGCCGTTCGATCGTGCCGTCGGCCAATTCGGGCATGCCGCTGTGGCAGGACCGGCTCTACATCTTCCTGATGAAGAACGCGGCCAACCCGACCGACTTCTTCAAGATCCCGCCCGGCCGCGTCGTCGAGCTCGGCGCCCAAGTAACCGTGTAAGGCTGACTGCGTAGATGGATATTCTCGGCGTCATCGGCGACGTGCTCTGGATCCTGGCCCTGTCGATCATGGCCGGGGCCTCGCGCATGGCCTGGGGCAAGATCCCCAAGGGCGAACCGACCCCGGTGGCCTGGTCGCCGAAGGGCGACACCCTGCTGCGCCTGCCGCGGGGGCCTGCCCTGGTGCTGCTGCCGACCGGCGCCTTCGCCATCAGCCTCTACCTGCTGGTCGAGAGCCGCCAGGCCGACGACCTGTCGCTGTCGATCATCATGCTGGGCCTGCGCGCCACCCTGGCGGCGATCTTCGCGGTCATCCACCTGACCCAGGTGCGGCGGGCGCTGAACCAGCTGGCCGAAGAGGGCAAGATCCGGCTCTGAGGCCGCTTGCCGACCCCGTTGTTTCCCTCGTCGCAAAAGCGCGCTAAACGCCCCGCGACTTTGTGTTTTCGCCTTCGACAAGGACCCCCGACATGGCCCAGAAGCCCGTCAAGAAGGTCGTGCTCGCCTATTCGGGCGGTCTCGACACCTCGATCATCCTCAAGTGGCTGCAGACCGAGTACGGCGCCGAGGTCGTGACCTTCACCGCCGACCTCGGCCAGGGCGAAGAGATCGAGCCCGCGCGCGCCAAGGCCCTTGCCGCCGGCGTAAAGCCCGAGAACATCTTCATTGAGGATGTGCGCGAGGAGTTCGTGCGCGACTTCGTGTTCCCGATGTTCCGCGCCAACACGGTCTACGAAGGCCAATACCTGCTCGGCACCTCGATCGCCCGCCCGCTGATCGCCAAGCGCCAGATCGAGATCGCCCGCCAGGTCGGCGCCGACGCCGTCAGCCACGGCGCCACCGGCAAGGGCAACGACCAGGTCCGCTTCGAGCTCGGCTATTACGGCCTCGAGCCCGACATCCACGTGATCGCCCCCTGGCGCGAGTGGGACTTCAAGTCGCGCGAAGCGCTGCTGGAGTTCGCCGAAAAGCACCAGATCCAGATCGCCAAGGACAAGCGCGGCGAAGCGCCGTTCAGCGTCGACGCCAACCTGCTGCACTCCTCGTCGGAAGGTAAGGTCCTGGAAGACCCGGCGGTCGAGGCCCCCGAGTTCGTCCACATGCGCACTATTTCGCCTGAGGACGCGCCGGACGCCCCGACGGTGATCACGATCGACTTCGAGAAGGGCGATCCCGTCGCCATCGACGGCGTGGCGATGAGCCCGGCCACCCTGCTGACCAAGCTCAACGAGCTGGGCCGCGACAATGGCGTCGGCCGACTGGACCTGGTGGAAAACCGCTTCGTCGGCATGAAGTCGCGCGGCGTCTACGAGACCCCGGGCGGCACCATCCTGCTGGCCGCCCACCGCGGGATCGAGAGCATCACCCTCGACCGCGGCGCCATGCACCTGAAGGACGAGCTGATGCCGAAGTACGCTTCGCTCGTCTACAACGGCTTCTGGTTCTCGCCCGAGCGCGAGATGCTGCAGGCCGCCATCGACTACAGCCAGGCCAAGGTCTCGGGCCGCGTCCGCGTGAAGCTCTACAAGGGCAACGTCACGGTCATCGGCCGCGAGAGCCCCTACTCGCTGTACGATCAGGACCTGGTCACCTTCGAAGAGGGCAAGGTCGCCTACGATCACCGCGACGCCGGCGGCTTCATCAAGCTGAATGCCCTGCGACTGCGCGTGCTGGCCAAGCGCGACCAGCGCGGCTGAGGCGCATCGCAGCGTCGATCAGGAACGAGCCCCGCCGGAAACGGCGGGGCTTTTTCTTTGCCCGCCGGCGGCGCTTGTCGCCATGATTGCGCCGTGAGGCCTTGCCACCTTTACGGCATGGGTGGAGGGCGGTGATGATCCGGACAGGCCTGTTGGCGGTGGTGATGCTGGCGGCGACGCCGGCCCTGGCGCAGGGGGCGACGGTCGTGGCCCAGGCCCGGGCCGATGCAGAGGCCCTGGTCGCCAGGGAGGCGCTGATCCAGGAGCTGGGCGGCATGGGCGCGGTCGACCAGGCCACGCGGGTGACCTTCCTGAAGGCGCGCAAGACCGCCTCGCCCGAGGATCGCCAGGCGCTCGACGAGATCTGGGCTGAGCACTACGAGCCGATCGACCGCAAGCATACCGAGCGGCTGAAGGTTCTGCTGGCCGGACGCGGCTGGTTCACGCCCGAAGAGGTGGGGCAGCGCGCCGCCGACGGCGCCTTCCACATCGTCAATCACTCGCCGGACCTGGCCTTCCAGAAGGAGGCCCTGGCCAAGATGGAGCCGCTGGTCGCAGGGGCGCGCGCCCAGCGGCTATCCCAACCTCTATGACCGCATCGCCGAGCAGGAGGGGCGGCCCCAACGCTACGCCACCCAGCGGGCGCGCTGCGTCGAGGGGCGCCACGCCATGCCGGACAATGTCGAGGATCCCGCCGGCCTGGAGAAGCGGCGCGCCGCGCTCGGGCTGCAGGCTATGCCCGAGTATCTCAAGGGCCTGGACAACATGTACGGCCGATGCGACCCGCCGAAGGGGTAGGGGGAAGCGTACATTTAGCCCGTCATCCCGGCCGAAGCGTAGCGGAGAGCCGGGACCCAGGGGCCGCCGCATCGGGCCGGCCGCGTCAAAGGCGCTGGCGTAAGGCGTTCAGCCCAGTCCCCCTGGGTCCCGGATGAGCGCTGCGCGCTTTCCGGGATGACGGTGGGGGGAGACACTTTATGCCGCCGGCGTCGTCGGCTGCACCAGGTTGGGCGCGATGTTCACGCCGGTCTTGTTGTAGATCACCCAGCCGACCACCTGGAACACGGTGTTGAGCAGGGTCTGGCCCAGCGCCAGGGTCATGAACTTCGTGAACTGGATGGTCTGGTTGAAGGCCAGTTCCTGGTTGTGGAGGATCATATCGGCCGCCTGCGGCGTGATCTGGTGGTTGGCCAGGGCCGTGCGGGTCTGGATCGTCGCCTCGGCCAGGCTGCGCAGATAGCCGGGCACCACGGTCTTGTTGGCGTTCCACCAGTCGGTGGCGGTGTCGCCCAGCTGCTGCTCCAGCACGGAGACCAGGCTGTCGACGTCGTCGACCTGCAGGGTGGAGAAGTCGATGCTCATCGGGCGCCTGGCCTCACTTCATGGCGGTGACGGCCTTGGCCGCCTGGTCGCAGCTGACCATCATGGCGGTGGTCGCGCCGGTGTTGGGGACGATCCCGGCCAGCTGGTGCAACTGGGCCAGGCCCTGGACCTGGGCGCTGCAGCCCTTGATCAGCGACACCTCGGCGTCGATGGCCTTCTGGGCGGGCTTGGCGGCGTAGGGCTGGGTGGCGGCGCGCACTGCGGCCACGGCCAGGGCGGCCTGGATGTCGGCGTAGGTCTCGATCTTGCCGGGATAGGTGGCCTTGTCGACGTAGAGGCCCATCTCGGCCTCGGCCGCCAGCTTGGCCACGCCCTCGTAGGCGGTGGTGATCTTGCTATCGAGGGTGGGGTCGTAGGGCGGGGCGAACACCGCGCAGCCGCCCAGGGACAGGGCGCAGACGAGGCCGATCAGCGGCCGTCCCATGGTCTCCAGCATTTGTCCCCTCCCGAAGGCCGCCAGGGTGGCGCCGCTCCGGGAGGGGCTCAAGCGCTAAGTTGAGATTCGGCGTAACGCGCCTTTGTGGCGAGCGTCAGCCCTCGCAGCCGGCCGGCGGGCCGTCGGCCTTGGAGGCGGCGATCTCGGCCTTGGCCTTTTCAAGGTCGGCGGCGAAGGCCGGGTCGGCGTGCAGGCGCGAGACCATCACCCCGCCCAGCAGGCGGCCGGCCTCCAGGTCGCTGGGGAAGTGCACGCCGCAGATCACCCGGCTGTCGCCGAACGCGCGGCCGCGGGCGGCAAGCTGGGCGGCGCGGTCGGGGACCAGTTCGGCCAGGACGAGGCCCCACGACCAGCCGATCAGGGCGTGGCCGGAGGGATAGGAGCCTTCGGTCTCGATCCACTTCTCGCGCGGCACGCAGATCGGCTTGTCGTTGCCCACCGGCGGACGGGGGCGAGAAAAGGCCTGCTTGGCCGGGCGATAGATCGTGCCGGCGTCGTCGGTCATCCGCAGCAGCAGGTTGGCCAGGGCGGGGGTCTTCTCCGGGCTGATCGTCACCTTGGCCGCGCAGGAGAAGCTCTTGAAGCCATTGGCCCCCGACAGGTCGGCATCGGCGATCGCCTTGTCCCAGGCCGGCGTGCCGGCCAGCTTGCGGGTGTCGTCATAGGCGGCGCGGTCGGCCTTGCCGCGCGGCGAGTTCGGCGCCGGCGGCGGGCCGACGATGCCCGGCGCGTCGAACGGCTCGGCCAGGGTCAGGTAGCCTTTGGGCGGCTTGGTCCAGGTCGTCGAGCCGCCGGCCTGGGCGTAGGTCCCGGCTGGAGTCTGGCCCGAAATGGGCGCGCAGGCGGCCAGAAGCAATGCGGCGGAAATGGGGGCGCCGACGAGGGCGAGCGACGAAAAACGCATCATGAAAAGCCCGAAGTGAGGTCGTCCGGACACAGAGCTAGACGACTTGGCCGCGTCAAGCGAAAGCGGATTGACGAGCGGATATGTTATTTCATAACGCAATCTTCGCCGCTCCCCCGGCAAGCTAGGATTTTCCGTCCATGACGCGTTCCATGGTCCGTCGCCAGGCGCTCGCCGCCGCCAGCCTCCTCGTTCTCGCCGCCGCCGCGCCCGCCTGGGCCGCCGATACGGCCGCCCCCGCCGCCGAAACCGATCCTGACGCGGTCTCGCAGGTCGTTGTCACCGCCGCCCCCTACGCCGTGTCGCTCGACACCGTGACCAGCAGCGTCAACGTCGTCACCCGCGACAAGCTGGACGTGGCCCCGCCCGCCGGCCTGGGCGACGTGCTCAACGGCCTGCCGGGCCTGCGCTCCACCTTCTACGGTCCCGGCGCCTCGCGTCCGGTGATCCGCGGCCTGTCGGGCCCGCGGGTGATGGTGCTGCAGAACGGCGTCGGCCAGGTCGACGCCTCGGCCCTGTCGCCCGACCACGCGGTGGCCTCCGACCCGGCCGAGGCCTCGCGCATCGAGGTGCTGCGTGGCCCCTCGACCCTGGCCTATGGCGGCTCGGGCATCGGCGGCGTGGTCAACATGATCGACGACCGCGTGCCCTCCACCCGGGCCAGCGCGCCCGTCGAAGGCCGGGTAGCCGGTTCGATGTCCAGCGTCGACAGCGGCTGGGGCGTCAGCGGCGCGGCCAAGTTCAACGCCGGCCCGCTGGTGTTCGCGGTCGACGCCGTGCACCGCGAAAGCGACGACTACGACGTGCCGGTGGCTCCGGTGTCCTCGCGCCTGGCCGCCCGCGACGGCCTGACCGTCGATCCCGACAAGACCGTGCGCAACACCGACGTCGAGATGGACGCCTACGGCGCCGGCGTCTCCTACGTGCACGACCGCGGCTTCGTGGGCCTGTCGGTCAAGCGCACCGACACCACATACGGCGTGCCCTACGCCCAGATCCTCAGCCCCATCGACCCGGACGCCGAGGGCCCGGTCTCGATCCATCTGCAGCAGACCCGCTACGACCTGCGCGGCGAGCAGGAGCTCGGCACCCCGTGGTTCGAGAAGGTGCGCGTCTCGATCGGCCACGCCGACTACCAGCACGCCGAGGTCAGCGTCGAGGACGGCGAGGTCGGCACCCGCTTCCTGTCGGACGGCACCGAGGGCCGCGTCGAGCTGGTGCATCGCGAGCATGACGGCCACCAGGGCGCCATCGGCTTCCAGGCCCTGACCCGCAGCTTCGAGGCGATCGGCGACGAGGCCTTCGTGCCCAGCGTCGACATCAAGGAGTACGGCCTCTTCACCCTGCAGCGCTTCGATCGCGGCGACTGGGGCGTGGACGCCGGCCTGCGCTTCGACACCCGCTCGCTGGAGACGGCGACCCAGAAGCGCGACTTCGACAACGTCTCGGCCTCGCTGGGCGTGTTCTACAAGCCGGCCGAGCACCAGTTCGTCGCCCTGACCCTGTCGCGCAACGGCCGGGCCCCGACCGAGTTCGAACTGTTCGCCGACGGTCCGCACCCCGGCACCGGCGGTTACGAGAAGGGCGACGACAGCCTCGATTCCGAGACCGTCACCTCGCTGGAGGCCACCTATCGCTGGACCGGCCCGCGCCTGCGCGTCGAGGGCCACCTGTGGGGCGCCTGGTACGACAACTTCATCGAGGAGGCCCCGACCGGCGAGGTCGAGGACAGCCTGCCGGTGTTCCAATACTTCCAGACCGGCGCCAAGTTCCACGGCGCCGAGCTTGAGGTCGGCTACGACGCCTGGCGCGGCAAGGACCAGTCGGTCCGCCTCGAAGGCGTTGCCGACTATGTGCGCGGCGAGACCGATATCGGCGTGCCCGCCCGCGTGCCGCCGTGGTCGCTGACCGGCCGCGCGATCTGGACCGCCTCCAATGTCGAGGCCGAGCTGGAAGTCCGTCACGTGGCCGAGCAGGACCGGGTGGCCGACTTCGAGCTGCCGACCGACGCCTACACCACCGTGAACCTGCGGGTGACGGTCAAGCCGTTCGAGGACAAGCCGCTGCGCTGGTTCGTCGACGGCCGCAACCTGACCAACGAGGAGGTGCGCGAGCACGCCTCGTTCCTGAAGGACATCGCGCCCTCGCCGGGTCGGTCGATCCGCACCGGGATCGCCTGGAAATTCTAGGCCGAACCGCCCCGCGGCCCTCGCTCCAGACGCGAGAGCCGCGGCGGCGTTTCCCCGCCCGGACGTGTCGATTGCCGGGATATCGTAGATCGGCTAGAAGCGCTGACCACCTAAAGGCCGCCTAGAGCGATAGAGCGTCCGTTCTTCTTTAGCCCTTCTGTAGAGCTTCTTATGGAAACGACCCAGTCCGCCGGCGGCATCACCGGCAACGTCCTCTTCTACTCCACGCCCGAGCCGCTGAACCGCGACCTGCACGGCAAGCTGGCGCTGGTCCACCAGGACAAGCCCTACGCCTTCGCCGCCGCCGGCACTGCCGTGCCGCTGACCGTGACCGAGTTCGGTCCGGCCGGCCTGTCCTACCCGATCATCTTCGCCGGCGAAGAGCGCACCCCGCTGGCCGTCATGGGTCTGAACCAGGGCGAGAACCTGTTCATCCACGCCGACGGCTCGACCGAAGTCGGCGTCTACATCCCGGCCTATGTCCGTCGCTATCCGTTCGTGCTGGCCAATGACGAGACCCAGGGCCGCATGATCGTCTGCATCGACCGCGCCTCGAGCCTGCTGTCGGAAGCCGGCGAGACCCCGCTGTTCGACGCCAAGGGCGAGCCGACCGAATACACCCAGAACTGCATCAAGTTCTGCGACGACTTCGAAGTCGAGCGCCGCCGCACCGACTCGTTCGTGCAACTGCTGAAGGACAACGACCTCTTCGAACTGAAGACCGCCACCTTCACGCCGGCCGGCCCCGACGGCCAGCCGGGCGAGCCGCAGGTCGTGGCCGAGTATTACGGCGTCTCGGAAGAGAAGCTGAACGCTCTGCCGATCGAGAAGCTGAAGGAGCTGCAGACCTCGGGCGCCCTGGCCCAGATCTACGCCCACCTGGTGTCGCTGGTCGGTTGGGATCGCCTGATCGCCATCACCATGTTCCGCCAGGCTCAGGCCCCGGCCGCCAACCTCAACTGAGGTCCGGCGTAGGGACAAAGAAAGAGGGCGGCGGATCGCAGGATCCGCCGCCCTTTTCATTTGGCGCGTCTTCTTATGAGCGGCGCGTCAGTGCACCGACACCGGCGCCAGTTCGTGGGCGAGGGCGGCGGCCATCGCTGAGTCGCGGTCGGTCAGCACCGCCAGGCGGGCGCCGTCGGCCCGGCATACCGCATAAAGCGTCTGGTCGGGCGCCAGGTCGAAGTCCTCCACGCCCTCGGGGGCGTCGGCGAGGATCTCGGCCGCCTTGATCGGGCGCACATAGACCAGGTCCGGCGCGCCCAGCGCGGCGAAGGCCTCGGTCGAGAAGAACGGCGTGTGCGAATTGGGCGTCATGTGACCACCTCCTTCGATAGGGGAACGCTCCGAAGTCCCTGCGGTTCAGGCGGTGGGAGCGTAAGTGTTGCGCAAGGGCTCAGCCCTGCGAGCGGATGGGGATGCGCCTGACCTGGCGCTCGGGCGGCGGGCGGGCGACGTCGACGTGAAGAAGGCCGTGCTCGAGGGTGGCGGCCGAGACCTCCATGCCCTCGGCGAGCACGAAGGTGCGGACGAATCCCCGGGCGGCGATTCCCCGGTGCAGATAGGCGCGCTCGGCTTCGGTGCGGGCCTCGCCCTCGCGGCGTCCGGCGACCACCAGCTGGCCGCCCTCGACGGTGACCTGCAACTGGTCGGGCGAGAAGCCGGCCACGGCCAGGGTGATGCGCACCCCCTCGTCGGTCTGTTCGACATTATATGGCGGATAGCTCTCGCCGGCGGCCTTGGCGGCGCGCTCGATCAGGTCTCGGGTGTGTTCGAAGCCCAATAGGAAGGGGCTGTCGAACAGGATCGTCCGGGTCATGCGAAGTCCTTACGCATCAAAGCGACTTCGTTCGCGAAGGTCCGGGGCCCTGCAGCGGCGCCCCGGGTTCGCGATCGTCCCATATGAAGTGGCGACGCGCCTGGCGGGGTTCAAGGCGCAGATTGGCGGGGCGAAGCCGGCGCGACGGTCCGTCGCGGGGTGGAAAACGCCAGGCCTGCGCCAAGACCTGTGCCAAGACCTGTGGATGCGTGCGGGTTGATGCTTGTCATCATCCGGTCACAGGCCTATATGCGCTCCTCCTCGGAACGGCGCTGACGAAGACGCTCGGAACCGGGGCCGAAAGGCCCTTGCTTCGTATGGATCTCATCGCTAAGTTCCGCGGCCTCAATCGACTCGGGCAGCTGGATTGCCGACGGCCTATGGCCTTCGGGAGGGAGCGCTTTTGTTGCTTTTGGAGGGCTTCGGTTCTTCGGAAGTTTCTGAAAAGAGTTGGTTGACGAGGATTGGTTGTTTCAATAGAAGCGCCGCCTCGTTCATCGGGATCGAAGAGTTCGCAAGAATTCGGAAGTGCTGATGAAGAAGTCGAGCAGAGCTTTCTTAGAAAGAATTGCTTGACAGGGTTTGGTGGTTTCTTTAGAAGCTACCGGCTCGCTGGACTGGGAACTTTCCTGGTTTGGCATCGGGTCGAAAAGTTTTGAAAAAAACGATTTGACACGGAATTCGAGGTTAGCTAAATAGCCGCCTCCGCCGACACCGGGCGCTAAACGGTGGGGCCGCTCCTCGGTG